>JAFOEH010000210.1 GCA_017380275.1 Alistipes sp. | reverse complement strand
TACATACCGTTTGAGCCACCACCGTTAACTGAAAGCTCGTGGTTGTGAGTTACAGCGGTCTGAGTTACCATATCGAACCACTGAGTACCAGCGCGTGCCTCCTCCTCAGTACCACCAAGAACCTCCTTGATGTAGTAGTAAGAAGAGAGTGCCCAAGACTTAGCACCGTTGCCATCATAGTCAGCAACCATACCCTCGTATGAGCCCCAACGTGCCATAGCCTCCTCCTTAGAAAGACCTGCGGGAACGATGGTGTAAGGCATCTTAAGCTCACCGTCCTTGATAGAACCGAACTGGTCGTGACCTACGGTGTTGATGTTAGCACCACGGTAGTTAACCTGGTTCCACTGTGAGAACTCCTCAGCCTTCATATAATCCCAAGCACCGAGAGTGTTGTAACCGTCGTTGGCCATCACTCCGAGAGAGAGGTAACCGTTGTAAGATACGCGAACCTTACCCTCCTTGTTACCCTGCTTGGTAGTAACGATGATGACACCGTTAGCAGCACGAGCACCGTAGATAGCGGTTGCAGCAGCATCCTTCAATACCTGCATTGACTCGATATCGTTGGGGTTAACTGATGAAATGTTCACACCCTGAACACCGTCAACGATGATCAAGGGATCAGAACCGTTTACAGAGCCCACACCACGGATACGAATCTGAGAGTCACCAGCGGGACCTCCGGCGTTGGTGATAGTCACACCAGCTGCACGACCCTGCAATGCCTCAGCGAAAGAAGATACGGGCTGCTCAGCGATAGCGTCGCGAGATACGACTGCTACTGAACCAGTAATATCCTTCTTAGCCTGCGTACCGTAACCAACGACTACAACCTCGTCCAATGCCTGAGTATCCTCAGCAAGCTGAACGTCGATAGTTGTACGTGCACCAACAGCTACTGACTGGGGTGCATAGCCGATGAACGAGAAAGTAAGGATATCCGAAGAGGCAACCTCGATCGAATACTTACCATCTACGTCGGTAGTAGTTCCCTGGTCTGTACCATCAACGGTAACAGTAACACCGGGGATAGGAAGATTTGAAGCGTCAGTAACCGTACCGGTAACTGTCACTCTACCTCCCTGCGCATAGGCCATCGTACTAATGCATAATGCGATAGCCATCATAATGAGTTGTGTAAATCTCCTCATAGTGATAATGTTTAAAGGTTAGTAAAAAGTATTAATTAGGTAAATTGTTGTTGTCTTTGCCTCTAATTCATTTACAAATCTACGAATAAAAAAATATACACGCAAATATTTTTCACGAAAAAATGATTTTCGTCAATAATTTTAGGTTTCAAATATTTCTTTACAAAATGTGATATTAAAAAATATTAAAAAAATGACAAATTAGAAATGGCCTAAAAAATTAACAATAATATAATATATAAAGGTATTCACGTTTTGCCGCATAAGGGTGGCTTTTTCGCCTAATGGGTGATGTTTTTCACCGAATAGCTGGTCGTTTTCGCCTCGGAGGGCTGCTGATAGCATAAAAAGGTCGGCAACGTCCGCCGATGGCTGACACGCGTCGAGCCGCGGGACTATGCATCGTCGCGGCAGATGGATTTGTAAAAAAATTAAAAAAGCGGCCTGACACCCTACTGTCAGACCGCTCTCCCTACTTAACCTATTATAAACATTGAACGATAAACTATCGTCTGCCGCCAAATCCGCCAGGACCACCAGGACCGCCCATCGGGGGACCGCCTGCGGGACGTCCACCAGGACCTCCCATACCGCCGGGGCGTCCCATACCGGGACCGCGACGCTCGCCGCCCATCTGGTAGTCGCTGATATTCTGCGAGCCCTTCTTGCCGAAGGCGCGGATGTTGTAAGTGAACTGAACCGTGAAGTAACGGCCGATCACACTATTCCAAGTGTTCTGCGTGAAACCAGAGCCTGTCGAGCGAGAGAAGGCTTTGTTCTGGCCCAAGATGTCGTTCACACCCACGAGCAACTCGCCGAGCTGGCTCTTGAAGAGCTTCTTACCGATGTAAGCATTCACGAGGGTGAAGTCCTCATTATAGTCGTTGGTGTAACCGATGTTCTGAACGTAGCTTGCCGATGCGGTGAAGGTGAAGCCCTTCCAGAATACGGCCTTCAGGTTACCCGATGCCGAGTGGTTGAAGTACTCGTTCTTGCTGTTGCCTCGACCAGCCAAAGAGTTGTCGGCCAAGTTGTAGCCTCCGTTCCACGAGAGGGTGAAATCGACATTCTCCGAGATGTTACTACCGAGGGTGATACCTCCGTTGTAACCCATATTGCTGGCGATGTTCTTCAGACCATTCACCAAAGAGGGAGTCTCCGAGTAATTTACACCAAACATAAGGTTTACGTTCGACTTGATGAAATTAAGGGGGAATCCGTAGTGAAGCATACCATTAACCATCATCTGGCCACCCACGTTCTCATAGGTCGAGAACTGCGTGGGACGCGCACCAGCCTCATCAACAACATCCTGCGGTACGTTTGCACCGGTATAGACGCTCGAGCCGATGTAGTTGTTTGAGGTGTTGAACATACCCATAAGCATCAGCGTGCGGCCCTTCTCGATGTTGGTGTAGTTGTAGTTCAACATAACCATATGAGAGTATGCAGGGTCGAGGTTCTCGTTACCGCGCGACATATATTGCATATCCGAGATGTCGAGGATCGTGTTAAGCTGCTGGATGCCAGGGTTATTAGTATTGGCATTAGCCATAAAGTTGATCGAGTGCTGCTGATTCAGGTAGAACATACCGCGCAGGAAGTAAGTGAAATCGTTGTAAGAACGCTTCACGGCCTGCTCCTTCGATGAGCGGATGTAACCGTCGAGCTCCGAGTACTGGTAGTTAAGCTCCAGAACGATGTTGTTGCGATTCTTGCTCCAGTTGAAGCTCGGACCAATGGCGTGTGTCATATAGTCGCTCGTATATACGTTCGAAAGCTGCGGATCGAGAACACCATTGGTATAAGATGAGTCGTTACCGAAGTTGTAGGTATCGCGGTCGCTATCCTGATTGGTGACATTGAACTCATACTCCAACGAGATCTGCGACGACTTTGAGATAGGCTCGGTAAACTCAACCTCGGCCTCGATGCCCATATTCTTTGAACCTGAGAGGTTTGACAAATAACGCAGATAGGGATCGTAAGTTTCGTCACCATTGTCGATCGTGCGCTCGGTAGAGAAGCTGCGCGAGTCGTTATCGTTGTCGCGATAGCTGAAATCACCATTCACAGAGAGCATACGACCCTTCTCGTTAAGGCGCAGGTTATACTGCAGCGACTGCGAGAAGTTGTAACCCTTGTTCTTACCCTCGCTACCGCTCATAATGATGTTGTAGAAATCCAGTCCTTTCTGATAGCCATCTGTCTCGCTGAAGGGGGTGTGACCCTGGAAGCTGAAGTTAGTACGCGTCATAATTGACTGGTTGTCAGCCAAACGCCAATCGAAGCGGGCGTTGAAACGGTGGTTGTAGTTCTTGTTATCAGAGAATGCCGACTGCTCGCGCGTACCCATATTCTCCAGGGGAGCCTCATACCAAGTGGTCTGCTCATTGAGGTTCTTCGAGCGGGTGCGGTTGTAGAAGTAGCTCGCCTGCAACTTGATCTTGTTGTCCTTCCAGTTGTTAGAGTAGTTTAGACCCAAAGATGCTACGTTGGCAATACCACCCTGACGGCCACGCATAAAGCCACCGCCCATACCGCCACCGCGGCCACCCATACCGCCACCTGCTACGCCCAGAATATCCTGGAACGAGAAGTTCTGCTGGTTGATGTTGTTCAAAAGGCCCGTTACGGTGGTACGGCTATCTCCGTTGAAGATATTTACGTTACCGCCTACCATATACTTATTGTGATCCGTTACGCGGTCGGTCTCGGGCTGGTAGCCGTAGCCACCATACACCTTACCGAATACGCCCTGACGCATACCTGCACGGGTAATAAGGTTCAATGCCTTGTAGCTGTCGCCATCGTCACGGCCTGAGAACTCGGCCTGATCGCTCAGTTTGTTGAATACCTCGATCGACTGAATCGACTGCGCGGGCAGGGTACTGATAGCCGTTGCTACGTCGTCGCCGAAGAACTCCTTGCCATCGACAAAGATCTTCTGGATAGCCTCACCCTGAGCCGTCACCTGGCCATCCGACACCTGAATACCAGGCATCTTCTTCAAAAGGCCCTCCACGTCGGCATCCGACGCAACCTTGAAGGCATCGGCATTATATGAGATAGTATCGCCCGACTGCGAAGCGCGGATAGCCTGCACGGTCTTGGTTACGGTCTCGATGCGGGTGGTTGACTCCGCCAGCTCGACATTACCCAAAGCCTCGGTCTCCGAGTCAATCTTCACGGGGACCTTCTTATCCTCGTAACCTATATATGTAATAACCATCTCGTAGTCGCCATAGGCGCGCGAGGGTATTGTAATCTTGCCATCCTCACCGGTAGTAAAATACTTCTTGTCGTCGGGTTTATTGACATTGTAGATCTCTACAACAGCTCCGACAACACCCGACTTCGATGCTGCATCGATGACCGTCATCGTGATTCGGCCGCTCTGGGCGTAAGCTCCGACTGCAATACAGAGGAAAAGGATTGTACTAAAAAACTTCTTCATCTTTCTCTCAATTTTAATTTCTATTCTTATTCTCTTACTTATCCAAATCGTTTCAAAAGCAAATCGGGCTTTAGACCCGACTTTTTCTACTGCAAATATAGGAAAATTTATGCC
>JAFOEH010000209.1 GCA_017380275.1 Alistipes sp. | reverse complement strand
AGCGGTAGTCGTGTAGGACGACCTGCTGCTTTTGCTCTATCGCTTCAATCAGCGAGTGTACGTTTGCGGTGTTGCTTCCGCGCACAATCGTGTCGGCCAAAACTTTGTTATCGTAGACCGTGTATAGCTTACGTTTGAGGTTCTGTTTCAGGAGGTTAGTGTCGTCGATACTCTCGATGGCGCGCTTTAGAATTACGGCCTCCTCCTCGGTGAAATGGACCAACTGCGAGATATCCTTGAAGTGAGGCGACTCCTTGTCCAGACGGATGTAGTTGCCGCTCTTCTTGATGACGAAGCCCGCCTCACGGAAGGTCTCTATGTATCTGTAAATGGTACGACTCGAGGTGTCAAGACGCTCGGCCAACGCATCTACGGAGTAGGTTGTGTTGGCTGTAAGCATCTTCATAAGACGCAACATTCGGGCGATTTTGGGCTGATCCATATCACAAATTTACAAAAAAATACCACTCATCAATGCGATGAGTGGTATTTTTTATTGTTGATATGCAATAACTTGGTGTTACTCCTCGAGGCGGTAGCTTACGAACGCAAAACGCTTGCTGTCGGGTGACCACGAATTCACGTTGATCGTACCCTGACCACCAAAGAGCTTTACGACGGTCTTGTAGTCGCCACCGTCGGCTGACATCAAACGCAACTCGACGTTCTTGTTGGCAACGTGCTGGTGAGGCTCCAAATCGCCCTTGTGGTAGATCAGATATACAACCTGCTTGCCGTCGGGCGAAACGTGCGGGAACCACGCGTTGCTATTCTCGTCGAAGGTCATCTGCGTCTGCTCGCTGCCGTCGGCCTTCATACGCCAAACCTGCATCAAGCCCGAACGTACAGAGTTGAACCAGATGTACTTACCATCGGGTGAATACTCGGGACCATCGTCCAGACCCTCGGCCGTTGTAAGACGAATCTCCTCGCCACCTTCGGCGGGAATAACGTAGATATCCTGGATCTTGCTGTTGTCGCGGAATGCGCAGTATGCCAGCATCTTACCATCGGGGCTCCAGCCGTGCAGGTAGCTCGGCGCAAGAGGTGTGATAAGGCGCGGTGTGCCACCCTCGATGGGCAAAGTGTAGATGCGCGAACGACGATCCTCCTTGGTGCCGTGGCTGATGGCGATAGACTTGCCATCGAACGAGAGGACGTGGTCGTTGTTGCAGTTGCCCGCGAACTCGGTATTGATGAGTTCGGGCTCGCCCGGATTGGTGGGTGAGATACGATAGAGACGGCCACGACTATTAAAGATGAGCCACTTGCCATCCATAGTCCAGTTGGGAGCCTCGATCAAAAGATTGGGGAACTCCTTGAGGACGGTGCGTGTGCCAGTGGTGACGTCGTAGATCTCCAATACGCTTGTGGTTTTAGTTCGCTGTTGTGCGTCAGCGCAACAGATAGCGCATAGCACTGCTACCAGAGTCAATAGTGCCTTTTTCATAGATGTGAGCTTTTGGTTAGTAGATTTTTTCTCTCCTGATTGATTTAGGTCTTAGTGGTCTTTTTGTTTCTCCCCCTACGTTCTCGCTACTTACTCTCTTGCGGACTGTGTCGCAATGCATCCTCTTGTTGTTCCCCCCTTATCTTACTCGCTACAAATAGACCATTCATTAGGCCTATTGTTGGGACGAAGTTATAATTTTTTTAATAATTATTATCGTCCTGCGCTAATTATTTTGCGTGGATTGTTGATTTTTTGACGTAGGCCCTCTTAATTTTGACTTTGATAACCGATTTTGAGGGCTTTGCTATGGCTTTTGCGGATTATACCCTACCCCTTAGCCGGCGAGGATGATCTTCTCAATCTCCTCGATCTGGTTTTTGAGTACCTTGTCGGTCTCGATGAGGTTGCTCACGTTTTTGCACGAGTGCAGAACGGTGGCGTGGTTACGACCACCGATGGCGGCGCCGATGGCTGCCAACGGGAGCTTGGTGTGCTGCTTGGCCAGATACATAGCTATCTGACGAGCCTGAGCCACCTCGCGGGTACGCTTGGTAGAGTTGAAGCTCTTCTCGTCGATCTCGAAATAGCGGCATACGATGTCGGTGATGCGGCTTACCGAGATCTCCTTCTGCGACATATGAACATAGGCCTTGAGAACCTCCTTAGCCAGTGAAGTCGAGATACGGCGATTCATATACGACACATTGGCCTTGAGCGAGAGAAGTGCACCCTCGATCTCGCGGATGTTGGCCGAGATGTTGTCGGCAAGGTATGTGATGACCTCGTCGGGCAGGGTGATACCCATACTCTCCGACTTGGCACGGATGATCTTGAGTTTGGTCTCGTAGTCGGGCGTGTCGATCTTAGCCGAGAGTCCCCACTTAAAACGGGTGAGCAGACGCTGCTCGATATCCTTCAACTCCACTGGCGGCTTATCTGACGTGAGAATGATCTGCTTGCCAGCCAAAAGCAAGTGGTTAAAGATGTTGAAGAATGCATTCTGAGTCTGGCTCTTGTTGCCAGAGAGCTCCTGAATATCGTCGATGATCAGCACGTCGATCATCTGGTAGAAACTGATGAACTCGTTGACCTCGCCATTCTTGCAGGCTGTAGTGAACTGTGCCTGGAACTTATTGGTCGAGACGTAGAGTACCTGCAATTCGGGATGACGCTGGCACACCTCGTGGCCGATGGCCTGCACGATGTGAGTCTTACCCAGGCCCGAAGCGCCATATATATATAAGGGGTTGAAGGGTGATGAGCCGGGCTCGAGAGCTACGGTCTTACCCGCCGAGCGAGCCAAGCGGTTGCACTCGCCCTCGATGTGAGTGGCGAAGGTGTACTTGGCGTTAAGCTGTGTGGGGAACATCACCTTCTTCAGTCCGGGAATGACGAAGGGGTTGCGAGGTATGTTGTGGGTGTTGGTCTGGGTGACGTGCTGCGAGATGGCTGTCATATCGGCATTGGCCGACAGGGGTGTGCGCTCCTCGCTGTTGGGCACGGCATAGACCAGTCGCGTCTGGCGACCGAAGTACTGCATAATGATGGGGATGAAGAGCTGAAGGTAGTTCTTCTCGATGTGGTTGGCGTAGCTCTCATTGGGTACCTTAAGACGCAGATTCGTGCCATCGAACGCCAGAGGCGTGATGGGCGCAAACCACGTTGCAAACTCCTCGTGAGAGGTGTGCTCGCGAAGAGTGTTAAGGCAGGCCTGCCATACTTCATTGTATGTTTGAGAGTTCGCCATTATTTTTGTTAATTGTGCGGTACTTTTGCTAAAAAATGTTATCTTTGGTGCGAAACTTGTCCCAACCACCCTTTATGCAAAAGGCGGCAGAGGAAAGATTCGAATTGTCGCGATTGGTTTACTTTGACATTGCAAAGTTGTGAATAAATTTGTTAAAATAAATCTCTGCGGCGCTTGTTTTTTATCTTTTTTTATATATAGAAAATCAATACTTTTTTTTGGCTGTTTTTTT
>JAFOEH010000208.1 GCA_017380275.1 Alistipes sp. | reverse complement strand
TCGGCACTATCGAAATCGCACGCGATGATTACATCTCTCTGGCTCATTGTGATTTTGTTTAATAGTTACTTTTCAAAGTGCTAATTTACAAAATTCCGATGAGAAACGCAACAGAAATGCAAAATTCAAAATACAAAATCCCTAATAGTCCTCTTACAACAAACATTAAACCCCAAAAAAGAGTAGCACCCCCACAGGAGTGCTACTCTTAAATTAAATATTCAAAAATATTATCTTGCAGAAGCGGGCGCTGCGGGATAGCCGGGCTTCACTGGAATACGACCCTCATCCATAGCTGCGCTCAACGCGATCCAAGCAGCGATAACAGCATCAACCTTCAGATCCTCCAGCGACAGACGCTCGTAGGTATCCATAACGGTGTGATAGGTGCGACCATACTCCAACTCATCCTGAATAAACTGATATGCAGGCAGACCCAAACCGTTGAATACAACGTGGTCGGTGCTACCCGTACGACGCAACGAGAGCGTATTGAAACCGAGCGACTCCAAAGGCTTCTTCCAGGCCTCGAAGAAAGGCACAGCCTGATCGTTCTCCTCGAGGTAAATACCACGGAAGCGGCCCGAACCGTTATCCATATTCAGGTAGAGAGCAAAGTCATCGTAACCATCGAGCTTCTTACCCTTTGCAGAGTCGTAGAGGTTGATGTTAGCGTAACCGCGTGAACCATAGAGGCCCTGCTCCTCACCGCCCCACAAAGCAAGACGGATTGTACGCTTGGGCTGGATACCGAGAGCCTTGATGATACGCATAGCCTCCATCATAACGATGCAACCCGATGCGTTGTCTGCGCCACCCGTACCACCGTGCCAAGAATCGAAGTGAGCACCGATCAACACAACCTCATTCTTGAGCTTGGGATCAGTTCCGGGAATCTCAGCGATTACGTTGTTGATGCGCTGGTTGTCGGTAAATACATTCTTGATATTAAGCTCCATCTCAACCTTCTCGCCTCCGGCAATCATACGAGCCATACGGCCGTGATCCTCAATGGGGAGCATAACCTCGCAAATAGGCTCGGGATCGCCCACCTTATACTGCACACCGCGTGAGGGAGCTACGTTGAACGTACCGCCACCGCTGATAATAGCCACAGGCTTCTCCTCCTTAAGCATATTGGTAATTGCGGTCTGCAACTCGCGTGAAGCCATCGATGCAGCGCGGCTGATCGAAGGAATACGACTGTTTGAAGTGGGACGGGGATCCTGTGCAAGAACCTCCAGCTCCTCCTCGGTAAAGCGCGTTGCCAGAGGATCAAATCGCATCTGATAGGTCTGCGTCACGGGCATCAAAACGATCTTGCCTGCGAGCTTACCCTTATACTTATCCAGGTCGGCTACGCTCTGTGCCTCGATGAGCACAACCTCACCCTTCACCAAACCGTTGGTGCTACCTGACCACGCCTTGGGATTACCTGCAAAACTTGTATAGTAGGGGGCAGTCATAGCCACATAGTTCATCTCATTGTCCCATCCGCCCTTTGCAAAATCAAATGCATACTCGGCACGGGGATTCGATAAACCCATCTCCTTCAAATACTCGATAACCATCTTCTCGGCACGCAACTTAAGCTGCGATGCAGCCAAACGAGGACCCATATTGTCGGTCATAAACTGCGACATCGACTCAATCTGCGACTTTGCAAACCCCTCATTCTTCACCTTGTAAGCCAAATCGGCCGGCAGGCACGTCTGTGCGTTAATTGCCGTATTTGCCAGCAATACAGCAAGTAACAAGGAAAACACTCTCTTCATTTTCTTTCATTTTAGATTAGTTAATACTCGCAACAACTCTCGGCCAACACTCCTTCAGCAGTCTGTTTTTGCTCCAATGCAACCTAACGGCAAACACCTAACACCAACATCGAAAATCAGTTTTCCTTACTACTGCGAACAGGGAATTGGTCCAAAAGTACACCATTGCATAACGCAAAGTTAATAAAATATTTATATAAACAAAAAAATAAATGCGGCATTCCCCTCAGGGAGCCGCATTTATAATTTCTCTTTTACTTAATTAGCAATTCATTGCACCACAGCAATGGATAACCTGTCCGCTGACATACGACGACAGGTCGCTTGCCAAGAACAGCGCCACATTAGCCACATCCTCGGGCGTACCACCGCGACGCAGAGGAATCTGCTGATTCCAAGCATCACGCACCTCCTGCGGAAGCTGGTTAGTCATCTCGGTGATAATGAATCCCGGAGCGATACAGTTAGCACGAATTCCGCGAGGGCCCATCTCCTTTGCGATCGACTTCGCCAGACCGATCATACCGGCCTTCGATGCCGAGTAGTTGCACTGGCCGGCATTACCCGAAACACCCACAACCGACGACATATTGATAATCGATCCTCCGCGTTGACGTGCCATAACGGGCGTTACAGCGTGAATAAAGTTGAACGCCGACTTCAGATTTACATTTATTACGGCATCCCACTGAGCCTCCGACATACGCATCATCAGACCATCCTTCGTGATACCTGCATTATTAACTAGAACATCCAGATGACCAAACTCCTCGACTACCTGCTTAACCACCTCGTGAGCCTCGTCAAACGACGCCGCATTCGACGCATAAGCCTTAGCCTTAACGCCATAGGCCTCGAGCTCTGCGAGCGTCTGCTCGGCAGCCTCGTTGATCACCAAGTCGGTGAACGCCACATCAGCACCCGCCGAAGCAAAACGCAATGCGATAGCCTTACCGATACCTCTGGCAGCACCTGTTACCAGAGCCACCTTTCCTTCCAAAAGTTTCATATTTTAGCTTTTAATATTTTCTTACGGCAAATATACAAAAAAATTCTATCCATTCCACTTGCGCAGCGCAACACAGCTATTATGACCGCCAAAACCCAACGAATTTGAGATAGCAATCGTCACGTCAGCCTTGCGAGCCACGTTGGGAACATAGTCCAGATCGCACTCGGGATCGGGCTCATTGAGACCGATGGTCGGAGGAACAACACCATTATACAATGCAAGCACACAGGCGATAAGCTCCACAGCTCCCGTAGCACCCAACATATGGCCCGTCATCGATTTTGTCGAGCTGATCAAAGCCTTGTGAGCAGCCTCCTCACCCATAGCGAGCTTGATAGCTGCCGTCTCCGACTTATCATTGAGCGGAGTGCTCGTACCGTGAGCGTTGATGTAGAGCAGATCCTTCTCGGCATCGAAACCCGCCTCTGCGAGCGACTGCTTAATTGCACGCGATGCGGGAACGCCATCAGGCGAAGGGGCAGTAACGTGATGAGCATCACAGCTATTACCATAACCCACCACCTCTGCATATATCTTCGCGCCACGCTTCTGCGCACTCTCCAGCGACTCGAACACCAGCACACCAGCACCTTCTCCCATCACGAAACCGTTTCGGTTGGCGCTGAACGGAATTGATGCATTATTAGGATCTGTTGAGCGCGAGAGAGCCTTACTGTTGGCAAAACCTCCGATAGCAAGGGGGTGGATCGAAGCCTCGGCACCTCCTGCGATGATTGCATCAGCATAGCCGTGCTTGATGGCACGATAGGCCTCACCAGCAGCGTGCGTACCTGTTGCACAAGCCGTTACAACGGGCAGGCAGACACCTTGTGCATTATATTTAATAGCCACATTACCCGCTGCAATGTTACCAATCATCATCGGAACGAACAACGGAGAGATACGATTAACGCCCTCCTGAATGAGCTTCGTTGTCTCTGTAACGAACGTATTCATACCTCCGATTCCCGAGCCGATATACACACCCAAGCGATCGGCGTCAATATTCTCGCCACTCTTCAGGCCACTCTGCTGCATCGCCTGATAAGCCGCCGCCAGAGCAAACTGGCAATAGAGGTCGTTGCGACGAATGTCGTTACGCTCCAGACCATTCTCCTCGGGCGAAAAATTCTTAACCTGACCAGCCACGCTGATCGGGAGATCATACTCCTCGAAACCCTTGATATGGTCGATACCACATCGGCCCTCGGCGAGCGACGACCAGAAGTCATTTATATTATTTCCAACGGGCGAAATCACACCCATACCGGTGATAACTACTCTCTGTTCCATCTATCTGATTTTAATTTATTTATTCCACTCAATAATACAAGCACCGGTAGTAAATCCCGCACCGAATGCACTCATCAGCACCTTATCGCCACGCTGCAACTTACCCTCGCGCGCAAGCTCATCGAGCAACATCGGCACGCTGGCCGAAGAGGTGTTTCCGCAACGCTCCACGTTGGTCGGGAAGTGCGACATATCGAGTTTGAGCCAATTTGCGATAGCCTCAATAATTCGCATATTCGCCTGATGCAAAATATAATATTTAATATCCGACGGCTGCAAACCTGCATTGTCCAACAATGTCTTTATATCGCGCGACGAAGAGAGCACAGCGGTCTTGAAAACCTCCTTACCATTCATATACATAGGGGCTGAATACTCATCCTTAGTAATATATGGGGTAGGTTCCAAGCGACGCACATAGTGCAGACAATCGATCTTGCTCGCAGTTGTAAGGCGTGAGCCAATGAGTCCATCCCCCTCGGTTACAACAACCGCGCCTGCGCCGTCGCCAAACAACACACACAGCGCACGATCCTCCCAATCGACCATTCGTGTAGGCTCCTCGGCTGCCAGCACCAAGATATTTTTTGCCTTTCCGCTCTTGAGACGGTCGTCAGCCATATCCAACGCATAGATAAATCCCGAGCAGGCTGCATTCACATCAACGGCAGCACAACGCGCTCCGATGGCACCTTGCACGATGCAACTCAAGCTGGGAGTGATATACTCATTAACCACATTCGAACAGATTATATAATCGATGTCGGCTGGTGTCAGTCCAGCATCCTCAATCGCCTTCAACGCCGCTTCGGTTGCCAGATCCTCCAAGCGCTCCGATGAGATCAAACGGCGCTCGGTAATTCCCGTGCGTGTACGAATCCACTCATCGCTCGTATCGAGGAATGTTTCGAGCATCGCGTTTGTAACAACTTTGGCAGGGTGGGCCCTGCCCGTTCCGATAATCTTCATTAATTAAATTTTGTTTTCTAAAACACGTTCCTTTTCAACCAATCGATAGATCCGGCTTAAAATCGGATCGGTCGCAAAATTATCGAAAACACTCTGCAAAGCCATAAATGTGCGGTCGAAAGTACTGTTTTGTGGCTAAATTCTCATTTTTGGGGGTAAAACATAGTGTTTTTTGGAGTAAAATTACGATATTTGCAGCAATCATTAACCGAAAAATATGTCAAAAACACATAAAAACAGGGAACTGCCGAAGTTTCTTTTGAATAGAAAATACCTGCTCGGATCGGTCATTTTCATCTTGACTTTTTCGGCACTTTTCCTTGCTATATACACCCCCTTCTCATCTACTTCGTGGATCAGTTTGCGCGATGCTCAGAGCTTCGGAATGACCGCGTCGTTCTACATCGTTGCTCTGGCCATACTCCTGGTCAGCAAACTCATTATGCATAGCGTGCAATCCAAAATCGATTTCACGCCACTGAAATACATACTCTGGATTATGGCCGAGATGGTGATAATCTCACTCTTCTACACCCACTTTACCTATGTATTTATAACGCCTTTAGAGGAGTCAATCTTCAACATTATGTTCAAGGCTTTCGGGTGTATCATCCTTATCATCGCCATACCTTATACTATAATGACTCTCTACGCAGCCTACAAAGCCAAGACCGAGGAGTTGCAGATGTTGCAATACGAGCTCTCGCTCGTGAGCGGAGAGTCGGTAGTATATCCGTCGCTGATTAATCTTTATGACTATAACGGAGCTCTTAAGTTTACCATTAACTCCGACTCGCTCTATTATATGGAGTCGCAGGATAACTACGTCAAAATCTTTTACGAAAACAACGGCAAGATCCTCTCATATATGCTACGCAGCCGCACCAAGACCATCGAGGAGAACCTCTCCGACACGAGCATAGTGCGATGCCACCGTTCATATATGGTTAACGTAATGAAAATCAACCATATCAAGAAGGGCGGAAAGACTCGTTACATCGTCCTTTCGAGCGATGAAATAAAGCCAATTCCCGTATCAAAAAGCTATTTCAAGAATCTGATTACCAAGATCGATAAATACAACACCTCTCAGGCCGCAACTCTTGTAGCTGAGGGCGAGGAGAATGACAAGGCTGAAAAAGCGGAGGCGTAGTCACTACGATGAATGGCAAAGAGCAGCGATGAACGGCAATCATAGCAACCCCGCCTGATAATATACAATTATCTGCTCCAGAACGCGATCTTCTTCCGCCTCGCCATATTCAGTCTTGAGGTTGTGGCCAAACAGACGGCCTATTCCCTGCCAGAAGCTCGCCACAAATCCTCCTCGGAACTCGCGAATTACCTCAAAGGCTGTCTGGTCGGTTTCGCGGTCAATGAGTTTTATAAAGACACGCCCCTGCGTGCGAGTCATACGCGTTGCCACGGGGGTATATTCGTCCACTATCTGCTTGTAACACTGTTTGATGTATTGTCGCTGATCTTTCTTATCGAGCATTAGCAACGTATCCTCCATCTCGTGCATTGTCTGCTTGGCCAGCTGTGCCATCGGATAGACCACCTTCACCGCATTGACCAATCGCTGGTAGCGTCTCAAATCGACGGGGCGGCTGAATGCCATCACGGGCGCTATATCCACCTGCAGAATCGAATCTCCGCCATCTGACACCATACGCTGACGCATAATACCTCTTGAGCGCTGCGCCATCACATCGGGCACAACACACATCACAAGCAACAGTATGATAATCCAGCGTCGCATCGTTTCTTTTCACAAATATAACTCATTAACGGCTATTTACGAAAAATTAGTATGGCGATAGGGTAGCCGCTACCCCTAAAAAACAAAAAAATCCGCCAACCCATCGGGCCAGCGGACTCTTAATTTATTGCTCAGGTCAGCTACTTCACGATACCGATAATATCGCGCAGACGCTCGATACCGAGTCGCTCCATCTCTGCGGGCAACTCCTCGATGATTCGCTTGCAAGCATAAGGATCCTTGAGGTTGGCTGCACCCACCTGCACCGCAGTAGCACCAGCCATC
>JAFOEH010000207.1 GCA_017380275.1 Alistipes sp. | reverse complement strand
TACATACCGTTTGAGCCACCACCGTTAACTGAAAGCTCGTGGTTGTGAGTTACAGCGGTCTGAGTTACCATATCGAACCACTGAGTACCAGCGCGTGCCTCCTCCTCAGTACCACCAAGGATCTCCTTGATGTAGTAGTAAGCAGAGAGTGCCCAAGACTTAGCACCGTTGCCATCGTAGTCAGCAACCATACCCTCGTAAGAGCCCCAACGTGCCATAGCCTCCTCCTTAGAGAGACCAGAAGGAACGATGGTGTAAGGCATCTTAAGCTCACCGTTCTTGATAGAACCGAACTGGTCGTGACCTACAGCGCTGATATCAACACCGCGGTAGTTAACCTGGTTCCACTGAGAGAGCTCCTCAGCCTTCATATAATCCCAAGCACCGAGAGTGTTGTAACCGTCGTTGGCCATCACTCCGAGAGAGATGTACAGAAAAACTTATTGCTGCATAACTATTTTTTATGGCGGATAAATAGTTGTGATGCTGTTTTTTGTGAAAAATATAGTATATTTGTTTCGTAGGAAAATGTACTTGTGCGTTTTGCGTGGCAATAGCTATGCCACAGAACGTGAAAATTAACGACTTAAATGGAGAAAATAACCAGCATTATTGCGAAAATCATAGCTCCCCTGACCATCATTGCGGGAGCCCTTTTGCTCGGCCTTCATCTGCAAGCCGAGCAGGCATATATGTTCTTCTACCGCGAAGCTCAGCAGCTTCTGTTTCTGGAGTGGGACTACATCTGGGATCTTATGACGCAGTTTGGCGGCGTGGGTATCACTATCGCGCAGTCGCTCGTGCAATTCTTCATCCACCCGGGTGTGGGCGCTACCGTGACGGCTCTGCTGGCTGGCGCTTCGGCGGCTCTGCTGTGGCTTACGCTGCGTAAGATGTGCAACTGCAAGGCTCTGCTGCCTCTGCTCTTTGCCCCTGCTCTTATGTGGGCACTCTATCTGGCAACAGCCTATTACCATTATGACGGTCTGGTTGCGCTAACTGCGATGGCTCTCGTACTGTGGGTTTATACGCTCTTTGTTGGAGCTGGATATAAACTCCGCCTTGCGATGGGCGCTTTGCTTTCGGTGTCGTTATACCTGCTCTTTGGCCCTGTGGGACTGCTCTTTGCAGTGTGTGCCCTTCTTTTTGATGTGGCCAAACGAAGCGAAAAGTGGTATCTGGATCTTATCTACGTCGCACTCTTGCTCGTTGCGGGTTCGTATCTGGTCTCAAACGGTAAGGTTGCCGACTACGAGACGGCCTACGGCACCAAGTTCTATTACGAGTTCTACGTCGAGCTCACCCCCTTCCTTAATGCGTGGTGGTGGATCGTCGTGGCTATCGTGGCAGCGTTCTTCGCTCTAAGCTTCGTGAAGAAGATTCCGGCGTGGGGTAGTGCAGTAGGGTATGTCGTTGTGGCGTGCATTGTCGTTGGATTATACCTCCAGCGTCACGATGTGGAGAAGAAGGAGGAGATATATACCTATATGCAGCTCTATCACAATATCGTAAACGAGCAGTGGGAGGAGATCACCTCCAACCGCAATATCAGCTATCAGATTCCGTTGCATAGCAACTGCGTCAATTTCGCCCTCTCAAAGCAGGGACAATTGCTCGATAAGCTATTCCTCTACCCGCAGAACGGTCTGGCATCGCTCTTTAACGAGAATATGGGTACCTTTGTCGAGGAGCACTCGATTTATAGCGAGATCTATTACCATCTGGGTATCGTCTCGCAGACGCTCGAGCTCTCGCTGGCGGCTATGGCTGGCTCTTACCCCGGCACACCGCTGCTGTTGCAGCAGTTTGTGCGTAGCCGTATTGTGATGGGAGATTACGATTTGGCGGGAAAGTTCGTCTATCGACTCTCGAAGACCTATGGTTACCGCGATTGGGCTCTGCGTCAGCAGGGATTCCTGCATAACGACGCTGCCGTCGAGGCCGATGCAGAGTATGGCCTTAAGCGCCGCACGTTACCCGAGCTGAGCAGCGAGTTTGTGTCGCTCAATGGTTTTGTTTACGATCTTATGAAAGTGCTGACGGCTAACCCCGAAAATCAGGTTGCCCGCGATTATGCCATTGCGGCGCTGCTACTGGACAAAAATTTTGATGATATTCGCTACTTCGTCGAGGAGTATTACGGTACACCCATCCTGCCCACGCTTCCCGTGCGTCTGCAGGAGGCTGTTGTAACATACTCGGAGAAAGATATGGACTACTGTCGTCGTTATGGAGTGAGCGAGCAGACCATCTCGCGTTTTGCTCAGTTCCGTCAGAAGGTTCTCACGCTGCGTCATCAGCGCCAGACGACCAACCCCAAGTCGCAACTTCCCGAGTTCCGTGATACCTTCTGGTTCTATATGTTGTAGCGGATAAGTCGCTAACTACTAACTTTTTCGACTATGAAAACATTACTAAAACTAATTCTCGTGGCGCTTACGCTTCAGTTTGTGGCCTGCTCTACGCCCGAGATTACCATAAGCCGCTCGACAGGCGAGCAGGTAGAGATCTTCCCCGATTATAAGGATATCATTATCCCTTGCAATATCGCGCCGATGAACTTCAACGTCACGGGCGAGGGCAACCACCACCTTATTATCAGTGGCTCAGGCGAGCAGCTGCAGGTGCGTGCCGAGAATGGCCTTTTCGACATTCCGATCAAGGAGTGGCGCCGTATGATGGATGCCAACGTGGGCGGTAAGTTGGAGTTTACCGTTGCCCGCGAGCAGAATGGCGAGTGGCTCTCTTACGAGCCCTTCACGATGGAGGTCTCGCCCGATCCTATCGATAGCCATCTGGCCTATCGTCTGTTGCCTCCAGCTGAGCAGTGGCTCAAGATCGGTATCTTCCAGCGTAATCTGGAGACCTTCGAGCAGAAGACCATCTTCGAGAACAAGCTCACCGACTATAACTGCATCAACTGCCACAGCTTCCCCAACCGCAATCCCGACAAGATGATTTTCCATCTTCGTGCGAAGGATGCCAACGGTACGGCCTACATCGAGAATGGCGAGGTTACGAAGCTTAATACCAAGACTCCCGAGACCATCTCGAGCCTTGTCTATCCCTATTGGCACCCTTCGGAGCGCTATATCGTCGTTTCGACCAACATCATCTACCAGAGCTACTACTATCATAGCGAGGATCGTATGGAGGTCTACGACGAGAAGTCAGATGTAGTGGTTTACGACGTTGAGAAGGGTGAGATTTTTACCAATGACAAGCTCTCGTCGCCCGATGCGATGGAGACGCTGCCGACGTTCTCTCCTGATGGCAAGAGCCTCTACTTCTGCACAGCCGAGAATGTCGAGCGCTTGGCGCATAATATCGACAAACTCAAGTATAGCCTCTGC
>JAFOEH010000206.1 GCA_017380275.1 Alistipes sp. | reverse complement strand
GTAGAAGCGGTGTCATCACCACCAACGGTAACGAGCAACTTGATGTTGTTATCCTGGAAGAATGAGAGGTTGAAGTTCTCCTCAAAATCCTTATCGGTGGGCTTGAAACGGCTCATCGTAAGGTACGAACCACCCTGGTTGAAGATGAAGTCAGCCTTTACGAAATCCATATCCTCGAAACGGGGATTGGGGTTGAAAAGACCTGAGTAACCGTAATGCAAACCGATTACGCGATAACCCTTAGCAAGGAACGTCTTTGCGACGCTGCCTACAACGGTGTTCATACCCGGAGCCGGGCCGCCACCAGTAAGAATAGCAATAGCCTCTTTCATATCAGTGTATTTAGTTAAATTAGTTAATGTTTCTGAAAACTCCCACAAAAATAATAAAAATAAACTTCATAACGTATCTTTGCGCCTCTTTTTTTGTTTTGCTCTCAATTTTTGGTATATTTGCGTGGTTATTATTTAATACGGTAATGCGCAAATTTGATTACATAATTGTAGGTAGCGGACTTGCGGGATTGTATGCGGCGTACAAGGCGTCGTTTAAGGGCAACGTGGCGGTGATCACCAAATCGTTCTTGCGAGAGAGTAATTCGTTCAATGCTCAGGGTGGTATAGCTGTCGTTACGGCCAGCGATGACGATCCGCAGATTCACAAATCCGATACACTTATCGCAGGCCGCGGCCTGTGCGAAGATAGCGCGGTAGATATTCTGGTAAACGAGGGCCCCGATCGTATCGCGGAGATTATTGCCGAGGGTATGAAATTCGACAGCGAGGGCGGCGCTCTGTCGCTCGGTCTGGAGGGCGGTCACCACAAACGTCGTATTCTGCACGCCGGAGGCGACTCAACGGGCAAGTGGATTACCGAGTTTGTAATATCTAAGGTCATCGAACGCGAAAATATCACCATATACGAAAATACTACACTGCTCGAATTGCTCGTTAGTGAAGGGACTTGCTATGGAGTGCGTTGCTGGAGCAGCAATCCTACGCTTGTCGAGGATGATTGCGGTGGCGATGGCTCACTCTCGGGAGGCGAGGTGTTGCTCTACGCCAGCCATATCTTCCTCACCTCGGGCGGAGCTTCGGCGGTTTACGCTCGCACGACAAACCCCGAGACCACGATTGGCGACGGATTGGCCATAGCATACAAGGCGGGTTGTCGTATCATCGATATGGAGTTTATACAGTTCCACCCGTCGGCACTCTACCTGAAGGATTCGCCCAAGGCAACGCTCATCAGCGAGGCTGTGCGTGGCGAGGGAGCGCACCTGCTGGGTAAGAACGGCAAGCGATTTATGGTGCCTATCCACGAGTTGGCGGAGCTGGCGCCGCGCGATATCGTCGCCCGCTCGATATATAAGCAGATGCAGAAGGACGAGATGCCTTACGTTACGCTCTCGCTTCGTCATCTGGACTCGGAGACGATCCTGAAACGATTCCCCGGAATCAACGCCAAGTGTCAGGAGGCGGGATATGATCTCACGCAGGAGATTCCCGTAGCCCCAGCAGCACACTATACGGTGGGTGGCGTAGCGTCGAACCATAACGGTCGCACGGACATCAAGCGCCTCTACGCTTGTGGCGAGATTGCCGCAACGGGTATTATGGGAGCTAATCGTCTGGCATCCAATTCGCTGATCGAGTGTTTGGTCTTTGCTGACCGAGCAGTCGAGGATTCTGCTAAGGTGGGCGGGCAGACCAAGTTCGTTGAGTTCGAGAAGGAGTACCGCGTTGATCCGTCTAATAGGGCCGATTATGTGGAGCTCAAGCAGGCCGTTCTCATGGTCGCATTTCACATATTCGCTTGCCACCTCACGCACGATAGGGGTCAGTCGCTCTGGGGTGAATACCACCCACAGCGCTGAACCTATCACCACAGTTAGCAGTATAAAGATACTGCCCAAGGTGAT
>JAFOEH010000205.1 GCA_017380275.1 Alistipes sp. | reverse complement strand
GACGTAACGTGCGTTAAGCTGGCCGTACAGGCTGTTGTAAATGGTCAGGCCGACGTTCTGATGAAGGGTTTGGTTTCGACCGACAAGTATATGCGCGGCATCCTGAACAAGGAGGCTGGCCTGTTCCCTCCGAAGGGCGTATTGAGCCACGTTGCTGTGATCGAGATGAAGGGCCGCGAGAAGTTGCTCTCAGTATCGGACGTTGCCGTTATTCCCGCTCCCGACTTCAAGCAGAAGCAGAAGCTGATCGGTTACTTGGCACAGACTGCTAAGATCCTTGGCGTGGAGACTCCCAAGGTTGCGTGCATCTCAGCTTCGGAGCAGGTATTGCCCAGCGTTCCCTCATCTACCGAGGGTGCTATTCTGGCAAAGATGGGCGACCGTGGTCAGCTGGGTAAGGTGATCGTGGATGGTCCTCTGTCGTTGGACGTAGCTCTTTACAAGGAGGTTGCCGAGCACAAGAAGGTTACGGGCTCAAGCGTAGCGGGCGATCCCGACTGTCTGCTCTTCCCCAACATCGAGTCGGCTAATGTATTCTTCAAGGCCGCTACTCACATCGGTGGCTCGGAGTTGGCTGCGATGGTTATGGGTACAAAGGTACCGTGCGTACTGACATCACGCGGAGACACGGCTCTGACGAAGAAGTATTCAATTGCGCTGGCTTGTCTTGCAGCACGCTAAACAACAGTTAAACACCCAAATAGCCAACCTGAGAATGAGCTACAATAACAATTGCGCGGGAGCAAATCCCGAAGGTTCACGCCTCGATGCCGATGCTGTGAGCAAATATTTGGTGCTGGTGATCAACCCCGGATCGACCTCGACAAAAATAGCAATATATCGTGGAATGGAGCCCGAAGTGGAGCTATCGTTGCAACACTCGACCGAGGAGCTGGCACAATTTAAAGCCGTATTCGATCAGTACCAGTGGCGTCGTGACATAATTCTCAAGACGTTGGCAGAGAACAACATAGATATTAACTCTCTCTCGGCCGTCATAGGCCGAGGAGGGTTGCTATCGCCTCGTGAGCCTCTGCAGAGCGGAGTCTATGAGGTCAATGAGCAGATGATCGAGGAGCTTCGCAGCTGTACCCCGCAGCACGCATCGAATCTGGGTGCAATACTCGCCTCGGAGATCGCATCGATGTGCGATGTGAAGGCATACATAGCCGACCCGATCGTGGTGGACGAGCGCCTGGAGATGGCGAAGGTTACGGGAATCAAGGAGATTCGCGGTCGCTCGATATGGCACGCCCTGAACCAGAAGGCTACGGCACGACGCTATGCCGACGAGATTGGTCGCCGATACGAGGATCTCAATCTAATCGTAGTGCATATGGGTGGCGGCATCTCGATAGCGGCACACCAGAAGGGACGCACTATCGACTGCAACAATGCGCTCGATGGCGAGGGTCCGATTGCACCCGAACGTGCAGGCACAATCCCCGCAGGCGCACTTATCGACCTCTGCTACTCAGGATGTTACAGCCACGCCGAAGCGCGAGCTCTGATCGTCGGCAAGGGTGGTTTGGTGTCGCTGACGGGATCGAGTTCGCTGATCGAGATTCCCCAGCGTGCAGCCAATGGCGACAAGGAGGCTGAATTGGCGCTTGACACAATGATCTACGGCATCATAAAGCACATCGGTCAGATGGCGGCGGCGATGCGTGGCGAGGTGGATGCGATCCTGCTGACGGGTGGTATTGCACACAGCCGATTGGTTACCGACCGAATCAGCGACTACTGTCGTTTCATCGCGCCAATCGAGATCTATCCGGGCGAAAATGAGCTTCAGTCGCTGGCGATGAACGCCATAAGGGTACTGGCGGGACAGATCGAGGCAAAAAATTATTAGACAATGAAGAAAATTCTCATACTCAACGGCCCAAACCTCAATCTGCAGGGTAAGCGTGACGTGGAGATTTACGGCACAACGACCTTCGAGGAGTACACCGCAACGCTTGCTGAGCGATATGAAGGTCAAGCCGAGTTCGATTATTTCCAGTCGAACATCGAGGGCGAGCTGATTAACGCAATCCATTCGAGCGTAGGCTGTTACGACGGCATTGTGCTCAATGCGGGAGGTTACACGCACACATCCGTAGCGTTGCGCGACGCCATTTCGGCCGTTGCGACACCCGTTGTGGAGGTGCATATCTCGTCGATTCTGGCACGCGAGGAGTTCCGACACACGTCGATGATTGCTCCCGTTGCCAAGGGCTCGATAATGGGTTTTGGGCTCGATTCGTACCGTCTGGGCGTAGAGTCATTGCTGGGATAAAGTATGTCGGAGCAGGGCAAACTCACAAAGCGCGTGGCTTCGGGTGTGGCGTGGAGCATAGCCGAGAAGGCTGGCTCGGCGGTACTACAGGCCGTTGTGAGTATTGTAGTGGCCAACCGTATAATGCCGTTGGATATGGGCATCATTGCGGTGCTGGCCATTTTTGTTGCTCTGGCACAGGTGGTGGTCGATAGCGGATTCTCGCAGGCACTGATACGCAAGGCTGCCCCCACGGAGGGCGATTACCTGGCAGTTTTTCGTTTTAATATCATCACATCCATTCTGCTCTATCTGCTGCTGACGGCCATAGCGCCCTATGTGGCAGATTACTACGGCTGGCCCTTACTGGCCAAAGTAGCACCAGTGATGTTTCTGATGCTGCCGCTCAACGCTATAGGCGTGATTCAGAACACGCGAATGATACGCGAATTGCGCTTCGCCGAGCTATCGACGATGACTTTTCTCTCGATCCTCATCAGTGGCGCGATAGCCATTGCGATGGCCATTGCGGGGTTGGGCATTTGGGCACTGGTCGGACAGCGAGTGAGCGCCATAGCCTCGAAGTCTGTGATGCTCTGGTGGCGCAGCGAATGGCGCCCCCGAAAGGCGGAGACCAAAGGTGCACTTGGCGAGATGGCTCCATTCAGCCTTAGGCTGATGCTGACAGACATTATCACCTCGATTTATAACAACATCTCGCAACTATTCATCGGTAAAATCTATTCGGGCGATGCGCTCGGACACTTCAATCAGGCGCAGAAATTGGTAAATATGCCCTACTCCGTATCGCAGTCGATACAGAGTGTTACGTTTCCTGCGCTGGCGCGAATCAAGGACGAGGAACAGAAATTTGCAGAGAGTTATCGAATGGTGATAATGCTCACGGCAGCGATAATGTTCCCCATAATGGCCGGGCTGATTGCTACGGCGGAGGATTTTTATCATCTGCTGCTCAAGTCGGATTGGCATCCTGCCATACCCTATTTTAGGGTTTTGTGCATTGGAGGATTCTTCACGCCGCTATCGCTCATATGCTATAACATCCTTAAAGTCAAGAGTGATGGAGCCACAATCCTTCGTCTGGAGGTGGTAAAGCGTATTATCTGGACAATAATACTCGTTGTAACTATACCGCATAGCGTAATGGCTGTTGCGTGGGGATTGGGCATTGCTGCAGCGTGTGAAATGTTGCTCAATATGATTCCCTCGCTGCGATACACCACACTGACGCTGTGGCGAATAGTAAAGAGTATTGCACCGATTATATTGCTTACGGCAGCGATGTATGTCACGGTGATGTTGGCGGGAGAGTATGCCGCCGAGTGGAGTACGGGAGCGCGACTTGCGACAAAGATAGTTGTGGGTGTTGTGGCCTACGTAATTGGCGGATTACTCTTTAGATTAGAGAGCTTCCGCACAGCAATAGATGTAGCAAAAGGTTCATTATCAAGCCGCAAAGGCTAAAAGTGAGTAAATCCCTTCCAGTCGGGTGAGAACTCCACGCCCGCGTTGAACCAGCGTATAGTGTAGCTCGCAGACTCTACGATGCGACCAACGCGATAGATTGGACGGCCAAAATGCGAAAGGAAATCGCTCTCAAGTTCAGCGGTCGCATCCTCCTTAACGGTAAATAGCAACTTATAATCCTCGCCACCCGCCACGGCCGACTCGATGTCTCCATCGACAGCTGGAATCTGCTCGGCATACAGCTCGGCACCGCACTTTGAGGCGCGCAGGATATGGCATAGATCGGAAGCAAGACCATCCGAGAGATCCATCATAGCGCGTACCTCGGCACGCGAGCCTAACCACTCTCCTTCTGCTACTTGCGCCTGCGGATTACGATGCACTGCTACGTTAGGCGTATCTTCATTGCCCTCAAGAATATCCTTTAGGCCTCTGGCCGAAGCACCCAACTTGCCACCGACATAGACTACATCGCCCACGCAGGCAGCCGAGCGGCGCTTGACGTTGGCCAATGGGCCACGACCAATAGCAACAACATTTATAGAGATTCCATCTTTCGAGGATGTGGTATCGCCACCGACAAGGGCCACACTATACTCCTCGGAGAGAGCGTGATACCCCCTCGCAAATCGCTCGGCCCACTCGCCAACTGCATCCTTTGGCAGAGCAACAGAGAGAAGTGTCGCCACAGGGCGAACACCCATAGCGGCAACATCGCTCAGATTTACGGACAACGCCTTGCGCCCCAGCTCCTCGGGCGTAATCTTATCTCGCAGGAAGTGAACGTCCTCGATAAGCATATCGGTCGTTATGACCAACGCCTCGTCACCCAAAGGCAGGACGGTACAGTCGTCACCGATAGCCTCCCAGCCGTGGTGATCAACAGAGGCGAAAAGCTCCGCAATCTTTGCTATGAACCCGAACTCGCCCACTACTTCATCAACTCCTGCTCAGCCACGAGTGCTGCTGTGAAATCAAATTTATGACGCTCGAATTTGCGAGCAATGGCATCAAGACAGAGGTTGCCAATGCTACCCTCGTGCGTGTGGTGAAGCTCGCGGCCATCGTGCTCGTAACGTCCCTCGTGAACGCGCATACCCACCTCACGGTAGGCATCACGGAAGGGGACGCCCTTGGCTACGGCATCATTAACATCCTCTACGGTAAAGAGATACTTGTAAATATCGTTAGAGAGAATGTCGCGGTTAATCCACATCTGCGAGATACCCTCGCCCACCATACGCACAACATCGCTGAGTTCCTTGAACGCAGGAACATATATCTCCTTGGTAAGCTGCATATCGCGGAAGTAGCCCGACGGAAGATTGGTTGCGATGAGTGTAACCTCCATCGGCAGAGCCTGCAGACGGTTGCACTTGGCTCGCGAAAGTTCGAAGATATCGGGATTCTTCTTGTGGGGCATAATGCTTGAGCCCGTCGTAAAAGCATCGGGCAACTTGACAAATCCGAAGTTCGCACAAGAGTAAAGGCAGACATCCTGCGCAAGGCGACCAATAGTGGCGGCAATGGCGGCTATTGCAGTCAGAACGGTGCGCTCGGTCTTACCACGCTGCATCTGCGCATAGACCGAGTTGTAGGCCAGATCCTCAAAACCGAGAAGACGGGTTGTCATCGTGCGATTCAGGGGCACCGACGAGCCATAGCCTGCGCCTGAGCCCAAAGGATTGGTATTGACGAGGTCGTAAGCGGCACGCAGGAGCAACAAATCGTCGGCCAAGCCCTCGGCATAGGCACTTAGCCACATACCGAACGACGATGGCATTGCGACCTGCTGATGGGTATAGCCAGGCAGAAGCACATCCTTATACTCCTCGGCCTTCGACAACAGCACGTTGAAGAGGCCTTCGACACTCTGTTGCAATGAGATAAGGGCACTACGCGAGAAGAGCTTCAGATCGACCATCACCTGATCATTACGCGAACGGCCCGTATGGATACGTTTGCCGGCATCGCCACACATCTCGGTGAGGAGAAACTCCACCTGCGAGTGGACATCCTCGACACCCTCCTCAATCAGAAAATCGCCCGAGAGCACCAGCTGATGAATCTTCTTAAGGCCGTCGGCAAGAGCGTCGTGATCCTCCTGCGTAAGAAGACCAATAGAATGAAGCATCTTCATATGCGCCATATTGCCAAGCACATCAGCCTCAGCCAAGTAGAGATCCAGCTCGCGGTCGCGACCGACGGTGAACTCCTCGACAAATTTATCTGTTGAGTAACCTTTATCCCAAAGTTTCATATCGTTATTGTTTTTCTATTTTCAAATTATCCAAAAGTGCATAATACGTTGTCGTAGCACGCTCAATTTCGCCGAGCAGGATATACTCATCGGCCGTATGCGAGCGAGCGCTATCACCCGGACCAAGCTTCAGCGTCGGGAAGGGCATAACCGCCTGATTCGACATCGTAGGCGAGCCAAAAGGTACGGCTCCCATACGAATGAGTCGCTCGACGGCAGGATGGTCTGTTGCTATTGCCGAAGAGTTAAGGTGCGTTGAGCGCGCCTTTACATCACACTCGACACTACGGCAAATCTCCTCCAACAGTTCCACATTCTGGTAACACTCGTTCACCCTCACATCTACCATAAAACTGCACTCGGCGGGAATTACGTTATGTTGCGTGCCGGCATTGATGCCCGTAACGGTCATCTTAACGGGGCCGAGCAGTGGTGAAACGCGCTCGAAACGATGAGTGCGGAACCACTCTATATCCCTCAATGCCTTATAGATAGCATTATCGCCCTCCTCTCGTGCTGCGTGGCCCGAACGACCGTGCGAGAGACAATCCAGTACTAACAAACCCTTCTCGGCAACGGCAGGCTGCATCGATGTAGGCTCTCCGACAACTGCGAAGTCGATAGGCGGCAACAGCGGCAATACGGCTCTTACGCCACCCACACCCGTAACCTCCTCCTCGGCCGAAGCGAGCATAATTAGGTTGTAGGGCTGCTCCGTTCTGGAGAGGTGAACAAAGGTATGGAACAATGCCACCAACGAGCCTCCCGTGTCGTTGCTTCCCAAACCATACAGGCTCTCGCCCTCGAGGGTCGGAGTAAAGGGATCACGCACCCAGGCCGCATTAGGCTTCACCGTATCGAGGTGGGCATCAAGCAGGATGGTCGGCTTAGACTCATCGTGCGCCCACGCCTCGGCCCATACATTATTGCCAACACGCTGCGGACAAAAGCCCCAACGCCGAAACTCCGCCTCCACGACAGCGGAAGCAGCAGCCTCGTCGCGGCTGATTGAAGGTGTGGCAATAAGGGTTTTAAGAAGGTCTATGGCTTGTTCTAACTTCATTACTCGATTACGATAGTTCCGCCCGTCAGGTTGTCGGGCGAAGTGATGCGGACAGATTTTACACCTGCAGCAATGGTTTTATAGGCATTATCAATCTTGGGAATCATTCCCGAATGAATCTTCTCCTCAGCACGAAGTTCCGTATACAGCTGGGGTGTAATGGTCGGAATGAGCGATGAATCGTCATTAACATCCAGCAGAACACCAGCCTTATCGAGCGTAAATACCAGCTCCACCTCGTACTTGCGAGCCAACCCCATAGCTACGGCCGAAGCTACGCTATCGGCGTTGGTATTGAGCAATTCGCCCGAGGGTGAGAAAGTAATGGGTGACACCACAGGGATAGCGCCATTATCGAGCAGAAGCGACAATACGTCGGCATTAACCTCATCGACATCGCCCACGAATCCCCAATCGATATCCTTGACGGGACGGCGATGCGACTTCACGACCGCCATATCACAACCCGACAGACCGCAGGCATTAACTCCGCGAGCCTGCAGAGCGGCGACAACGCGCTTATTGGCAAGGCCGGCGTAGGCCATAACGGCGATGTCGAGCGTTGCCGAGTCGGTGATTCGACGTCCCTCGTGCATCTTGACCTCGACACCCAACTGCTCGGCCAACTGCGAGCCCATAACACCGCCACCGTGTACCAAGACGAACGCCTCGCCAAGCGACGAAAGATTGTCGCAAAGCGAAGCGAGAATGTCACTGTTTTCGATTAGCTTGCCGCCAATCTTAATAACTTTTATCTTCATTAGCTATTGATTAACAATACATTGCCGACTACATTCCCAACTCGGCGGCCGTTGCACGGAAGGCCTCAACAAAGCGATCTACCTCCTTTTCGCCAATCACCAGCGGGGGTAACAGACGAAGAGTAAACTGGCCCGTCAAACCCGTCATAATATGATATTTCTCGCGCAAGACCTTGCGGAACTCAGTCTGCGGGACACTCAGATCGATGCCAATCATAAGACCACGACCGCGAATATCCTTGATACCGCTCGTGCCGCGAATACCCTCGATAATCTTATCGCCCATCAGGCGAGCATTCTCGACCAAAGCCTCATCCTTTATCACATCGGCCACAGCTATTGCTGCTGCACAAGCAAGATGGCTACCTCCGAACGTAGTTCCGAGCATACCCTTCTTGGCGGGAATTGAGGGAGAAATGATGATTGCTCCGACAGGGAAGCCGTTGGCAATACCCTTTGCCATCGAAACGATATCGGCCTTGACGCCCGACCACTGGTGAGCAAAGAACTTTCCGCTACGGCCATAACCCGACTGCACCTCGTCCATAATAAGCAACGTACCAGTCTTGTCACACAGCGTGCGAGCCGTCAGCAGGAACTCGTCCGACGCCATACGAATACCGCCTACGCCCTGAATAGGCTCGATGATAACGGCAGCATACTGCTCCGTGTGAAGCTCGCGTTCGAGGGCCTCAGCATCGTTAAGGTCGATGAAGGTTACATTATCGGTCCTGTTGGCAGGGGCCTGAATAGCAGGGTTATCCGACAACGCTACGGCCATACTTGTGCGACCGTGAAAGGCGCTGTGCATAGCCAGGATACGCGAGCGGCCCGTCGTAAATGAGGCCAGCTTAACGGCATTCTCGTTAGCCTCTGCGCCGCTATTGCAAAGGAAGAGTTCGTAGTCGGGATAACCCGACAAGGGACCCAACTTCTCGGCAAACTCCTGCTGCAAGCCATTGATGACGGCATTGGAGTAGAAGCCTATTTTAGAGAGCTGGTCCGATATCTTCTCGACATAATGGGGGTGAGAGTGGCCAATCGATATCACGGCGTGGCCGCCATAGAAGTCGAGGTACTCATCGCCACGCTTATCCCAAAGGTAAGCTCCCGAAGCCTTGACAGGCTCCATATCGAGGAGTGAATATACATCAAAAAGTATCATTGTTCTTCGCGTTTAGAAATAATTTGCCTTAAGGCGCAGGCCCTCCATCTCATCAAGGCCGAACATAAGATTCATATTCTGCACAGCCTGGCCCGAAGCACCCTTGGTGAGGTTGTCGATGACCGAGGTGATGAGTAGTTTGCGGCCCTGCTTCTGAAGCGAGAGGAAGCAATAATTGGTGTTTACCACCTGCTTCAT
>JAFOEH010000028.1 GCA_017380275.1 Alistipes sp. | reverse complement strand
CCGGGCTCTATGAGGCGATAGACCAAATGCGAGTCGATGGCGCGGTCGCTGACGTAAATCTTAAAGGGTTGCCACTGCTGCCACTCGCCGTCGCTCTGCGTGAATAGCGTTAGTTCAATTTCTCCGCCTCGACTCTTTTTGAGTAGTTCGCGCCACTGCTTCTCGCTAAAGCGAATCTCGCCCTTGCCCGAAGTCTTGACGATACCATCTGCGCCCTTCACTTCGGCATAGCAACGCTCGGCCTCGCCCTCGAAACGGAAGTTGAGCGGGGCGATGTTGTGAGGGATGGTAACATCGGTGTAGTCGGGAAAAATTGCAGGCTTTGCACTCTGCTGCACGGCTCCATCGGGACGGCTTGTGGTGCCGCAGGCGAAGAGCAGGAGCGGGAGCAAAAAAAGTAATATTTTGATCGATAGTCTCATATTATTGTTCATTTACAGGCATTTGGGGTGTTTGAACATATTGCAGATAGTAGAAATATGTATCGCCATACATCTTTCGCATTGACTCGGCATCCAGACGCTGCATCGACTGCGAGAACGAGGCAAAACGCTTTTGAACGGCCTCATCAACGCCAAACTCTGCGGCCTCCTGCTGTGTGATCTCGCCTACGGCCATACATACACACAGAGCCTCCTGGTAGAGCTTATCGATCGGCTGGCCCTTCATTGGGCGGATATAGGAGAGGAAGTTGTTCAGATCCTTGTAGGCGAGCGTGAAGGCCATAAGGTAGTCAAACGCTGCCTTGTTCTTAGGACGGTCTATGATGAGTGCCTCGACAGCGAGCGGGAAGGCCTTTTGCATATCGTGCATATTGTCGGTTGTGGGGGCTAATGAGCGCTTCTGCGCAATCCAGTCGGTCTGGGCGGCAACGTCGGGGTTGAGTAACGGGCGCTGCGCGGTGGCCCACTTTCTTAGGCGGGGATAGCTCTCCAGAATCTTGATAAACTTCTCGGCTACCTCCATCTCTCCCGTCACCAGGTAACTCTCCACCAGACGCTGCATCAGTCGGGGCTGTATGCTGCGACGCGAGCCGAGTGTTCCGATGAAAGCGGTGCGCTGGGCCGTATTGACGTGGCCGATACGCCAGGCTACCTCGCTGGCCTGAATGTTCTGGATGTAGAACTTAACATCGGTGGGGTAGAGGCCCTCGATACCGAACTGTGGCGTGTAGGTAAAATCGCTCAGCAGAGTGCCGTTGTATGATGCAGCGAGATTGACATATACCAGCGCCTCGAAGCCTCGAACACCGTTGTGGTGGTAGTGGTCGGTGATTTTCTGCCACTCCCCCTCGCGGGCGTAGTAGTCGTAGCGGTAGGCCTGCTCCATAAGATCGTGTTTAAGGAGGATGCAGGCGGCCACCGCCGCGATGAGCGTTCCGTAGGTAAGGCGCAAGTTGAGCTTATCGCTCTTAATCAGCTCCTTGTTACGCAGAGCGTAGGCCACAATGGCAACCGTAGGGTAGGCCAATCCCATCACGATTAATACGGTCGGGAAGGCGGCCTCGGGGTGGGCGAGGTGCTTGCTCAGGAAAGCCTCGCGCATAGGCATCGGGTAGAGCACATTCATCGCAACCAGAGGCAGTAATGCGCTGAGTGCTACGGCCGAAGCAGCTGCGGCGTAGCGACGAGACGACGTGATCTCGTAAATTGCTATAAGCAAGGCTAAAACGAAATGTGCGGGAGCAGCCAACTGATATGTCGCAACGATGGCCATAAGGCCCACGACGTAGCGTATCTTGTTGGACTTTATGCGGCTGTAGGCCATAGCCGAGGTGAGGGCTATGCAGAGCGTTATGATGTGCGCAATAGACTCCTGCTGGAAACAGAGCACCAGAAATGCAGGTGCTACGGCAAAGAGCATACTGCACTTCGCTCCGCAAGCTGACATAAATCGGTGAAAGGCCCACGATGCGAGCGCCAGCAGCAGCGAAATGATCACTCCAGCGCAGAGTGGATAGTAGAATGCCATCGATAGGAATTCAGTCGCATATTCGGTCAAGCCACCCACCTCGCTGAGATGCTGGAGTAGATAGGCTTTGGTGGTCTGGAACATCATATACTGCTCCATAAAGGCGTACCAATATCGGAAGTTAAGTTCGATAAAGAGTGCGCTACCGATGGTGAAAATCAGAAGTATAATCAGATTCTGTCGGTTTCTCATTTCGATGAAAATGGTATTTTAATGCGTAAAGGTAACGTTTTTTATCATATTAAGCAACAACTTTTTGACGGTCTGTCCAAAAGTGTTCCTCGGATTGAGTTTCGCACGGCTTTTGCTGTGTGCAGATGGGCGAAATATTGGAACAAATTGGCTCAGTTTTGAGGTGGTTGAGGCGGCTAAGAAGGGTTTTGATTTAGGTTTCGAGTTTTTCGTTTTAAATAAATAATGGTTTTAGAATGAAATTGTGAGGTTTTAT
>JAFOEH010000204.1 GCA_017380275.1 Alistipes sp. | reverse complement strand
TCACGTCATTAAATGCACGGCACGCCTTGCGCAGAGTATTCTCGGGAGAGCTCTCCAATGGGAAACCATCCTTATTGAAATATGAGCAGAGCATCGAGATGGTCGGAATCTCAGCAAAGGGATCAACAAACGCGGTAGAGAAACGCGGCAGGACATACAAATCGCTGCTGCCAGCCTCGATAAATGGGAAGAGGCTTGAGCCATCGACACGCTCGCCGCAAGTCAATATTGCATCGAGGTATGCAGCATTGTTGATTACAAAATTGAGCGTCTTCAGGCGACCATCACCCGCAGGGTACATAAAATTTACCATACGAATGTCGTTCTCCTTAATAAAACGCACGATATCGGCCTTAGTGAACTCCTTACAAGGCTTACCCAGATAGGCAACGAGCCGATTGGGACTTAATTCTAATTCGCAGTTCATAATATATGGTTGTTTTTAGTTAATGACTATTTATTTGCTTCGCGGGCAAACTCCATCAGCGCCACAGGGATGTGACAGTAGCCCGCAGGATTCTTATCCAGATAATCCTGATGGTACTCCTCCGCTGCATAGAAATTCTTCAGCGGCTCTACTTCTACGACCAATGGCCTATCGTATTGTGCCGCCTCGCGCTCCATCGCGGTACGAATCGTGGGCAGATCCTCCTCCGAGGTGTAATATATGCCTGTGCGGTAGCGCGTACCCTTATCCTCGCCCTGCTCATTGAGCGACGTAGGATCAATTGTTCGGAAGTATAGGTCGAGCAGCAAATCAAGGCTCACCTCCGCAGGGTTGTACTCGACGGCGACCGTCTCGGCATAGCCCGTAGAGTCGGTATAGACCTGCTCGTAGGTGGGGTTGGGTATCGAGCCATTGGCATAACCCGTGCGGGTTGCTACGACGCCACGAATCTGCTTCAAGAAGTGCTGCGTGCCCCAAAAGCAACCGCCAGCAAGGAATATCTCTCTCATAATCTGTTATTTAATCTTTACTTTATATAGCGAACGGTTGGTTGTGATGAAGAGGTGGTCGAAATTCTCTCCTCCGAAGGCAATCGAGAGCGGTCGCTCCTCCACATCGATGGTCGACACCACCTTGCCACCATCATAAACAAAAACCTTACCCTCCGAGAGATACAAACGGCCCTTAGTATCAGTTGCAAGGCCATACTCGCCTCGCTTGATGGGCTGGCCTTCCAAACGAGTCAGGCGGCCATCGGCCTCGACCTTATATTTGGCTGTGGTCTTGGGATCCTCCCACGCCACATATACAGGCTCCGACTGACCAGGCTCTACGGCAAAGAGCTGTACCGAGCGACCCAGATCGTAGGTCTCGGGGATGATGGTCACACCATCGGGAGCGAGGAAACTCGTCGCTGGCATAGCCTGTACGACCTTCTCAAAATCATCGCGCCAGCGATGCGTCGGAAGGATGACGCGCTTGGGCGAAGAGATGCTCGACGTAGCAACGCGCTCGAGGGGTATCATAGTGTCGCCCTCCGTCTTGAGGTCAATTGCGTAGGCCAAAGCCGCCCAGCCGCCATTACCCCAGCTGCTATACATCGGATTATCGTCGGGCAACTTACCCACCGTCTCCTGACGGCCATCGACCATACGCCCTGGCTGGGGATCGTAGCGGCAGATGACAATCAGATTATCCTCGGTATCAACGGCCAGCGAGAAGGGCTTCCACGGATAGTCGGCAAGCAGAGTTACGGCACCCGTCGCGGCGTCCCACTTATAGACTTTTTTAAGCTGATTTTCACAGAAATAGATATTTCCACGGCTATCAGCCACAGCACCCGTAGCGAAGGTATAGCCCTGACCAATCTTTACAACCTCGCCCACAGCGCCCGCCTTACGATGGCTCGGCTCATCGCCCGTAATCACGGCACGAGCGAAGTCGTTGGGGAAGATCGAAAGGTTCTTGTTGGGGTCGTAGGCAGTTGCCGCGGTCAGATAGAGCACCTGTGTCCAGCAACGCATATTGCGGAAGTCGATATTGCGGCTGTTCGACACCAGCATACCATAATCGCGCGGCGTATTGACGCGGATGACGCGATAGAACCAGGTGTTGGCAAAACGGAGATTCTCGCAGTTATCCATCACAAGGCTGACGCAATCCTTACCCTCGCGGCTCTCCTCCTCGAACTGCATTGCGTAAATCTTCCAGTTACGCACGTTACGCATACGCGCCTCCGTGCGAACGTGGTGCTCAATAGAGATGGCGTAGATGCGGCCTGGTGTTGACGTATCACTTATATAGATTCCGTTGGCTGCATAGGTATTGGCTGTCCAAATATCCTTAATCGTTCCGCCTGCGCCATCCGTAATCCACAAACTCCAGTACTGGTTATCCCACGCCTGATCCAGGCCCTGATGCGCTACGGGATTAGTCGGAGAGCTGATAGCACGCGCTGCACGGCGCTGCGCAGATTGAGCATTAGGATTGGGGCGTACCATCGTGCCGTGTCCACCCACGAACTTCACATCGTTAAGCAATGAGCCCTCGCCGGCGGTCCACTTCACACCAACAGCACGATTGTTATATCCGCCCGTTGAGATACCTATACCATTTATAATATTATCAGCACCCTGCGAGGTCTCAACCATCGCCACGGGCGCTCCAAATCCACTGAAGGCGGGAGTACTCTCAGCCAGAACAAGCTGTGTAGCAAAGGGATGCATTCCGATAAGAGCCGTATTCTCGCCAAGCTCCAATCCCTCCGAGATGCGATACCAACCCTCGGGGAAGAAGATGTTGTCTGCCTCGGCAATTGCTCGGCGGATAGCCTCCGTATCGTCACTCACACCATCGCCCTTCGCACCAAAATCGAGAACGCTACGCCACTCGCTCATCGCCGGCAAAGCGGGAATGGTACGCGCGTACGAAGCCTTAAAATCGGCCACAGGCTCGATAGCGCACGTCAGCGCATAGTCCGAGTCAGCGCCCATCTGCCCGCTCACGAGGCCGTAGGTAAGATCCTTTACGACATAACTCTTATGCGGTGAGGTCGTTGCGCGACCACTCGCGGGTAGGCTCAACACCGTTGGCACACTCTTGCAACGCAGGTCTATGACGTTAATCTGATTGCACGCCTCATCCTCGACGGTCGAGACCAGTGCCGTCTGCACGTTCTCCATCTGCGAAGATTCTATGTAGAGGCGGTCGGTGGTGTTGCGCTCAAGAACAACACCCTGAGGTGCATTCTTAATCACCATATTTACAATCGTCAGGCCCGCATTGCGCGACACGATAGCCGCCTCGCGCTGCCCCTCGAAGTAGGTATCGACCATCATCATCGGCCAGCCCGGACTCGTGCGGCCCGTAGTGATGCCGTAGCGACCACCGAAGAAACGGACATTCTCCATCTCATTTCCAACATCACGAAGGCCGGCATAGCCGTCGCCCGCATATATATCGCAATGGCTCACAACACCGTGCTGGGCGTAATGAGTGCGCAAGGCGATGGCCATCGGGTTCCCCTTCTCGACGCGGAAGTTGATATTCGACACACCGCTATAAAAAGTGCCCGCACCCGCATCACTCGGTGCGCGATCCGCCGTCACAAGGCCACCCGTGAACCAGAACATCCAGCACTCCTCACTCTGGAACGCGGGGCTATTCTTGGCCAAAATAAACTCGGGGCGCACCTTGCCATAGCCGATAAGTCTCACTGCACCAGGAACATATATAGTTTTTGAGATATAGTATTTTCCCTCGGGGATGTATAGCGTACCGAAATTCTTCTCACTCTTCACGCGGTTGATTGCCTGCTGCAGAGCATCGCTCACATCGGCCTTCGTACCAGCCTCGAAACCAAACTCCTCGGAAGTAAAAAACAGAGCATTAGGATCCGCAAATCGCTGGGTATAAACTGATTCGCCCTGTGCAAACGCCGAACAGAAGCAGATAAGACCGAGCAGCAACGTCGAGAGGATTTTTCGCATAACTGTAGTTTTTAATTAATCATAAACCATCTATTAGATACAAACTTAGCAAGTTTTGACGGCAAAAACAATATTTTGAACGTTTTTGCGCGTAAAAACTTGCTACAACAGAGGCTACGGGAGGATTTCTAATGCAAAATTATTATTCGACTACATATATATAAAAAACTAACGGCCATCCGAAGGGACCGTTAGCGGTTTTGACATATTAACAAGAAAACAATTCTAATAAAACAATACTGGCCACCCAAAAGAGTGGCCAGTATTTAGAGATATAAATTCTCAATCTTCTATATTAGAATTTAAAGAATTTTGTAAATTACTTAAGTACTACCTCATCAAGGTTGTCATAGTAAACTACGATCTGTGCACCCTCAGCTACTGAGTACAAGAATACGGGCTTACCGCTATTAATGAACTCGATACCGTGAGTATCATTAGCCTCGCTATTAATAACGTGACCTACCATAGTACCGGCAGCATTCTTAATCTTGTTAGTCTTCTTAGTGAACTGATCG
>JAFOEH010000203.1 GCA_017380275.1 Alistipes sp. | reverse complement strand
GTTGAACTGGTCGCTGGCCTGCTCCACCAGAGGAAAGTTCACGTTCACCAGCTCGTCACTCACGGGCTGGATGTCGGGCATAATCTGCTCGGGGTCGAAGTGTCCCATCTGCGAGAGCTGACGCAGGGTGTACATCAACATCGAACGGTTGTAGAGGATACCGGGATAGACGGTAAGCTCGCGGCGGATAACCTCGTCGTTCACACGCTCGTTACCCGTGATACCCACCTCGTTGATAGTAAAGGGCTTACCCTCGAAAATCTGAATCTCCATATCGACCGAGTCCTTGCCCACTACGATCTCCTTAGGCTCGACCTGCGACATCAGGTAACCGTTGTTTTGATAAAGGCTCGAAACGGAGGTCTGCTCGGGATCAACCTCGCGGCCCACACCCAAACGCTTGTGCATCGACTTCTTGTCGTACATATCGCCCTTATTCACGCCGAAGAGCTGATTCAGGTAGTCGGTCGGATAGACCGAGTTACCCACCCAGCGCACGTCGCGGATGTAGAACTTATCGCCCTCCGAGAGGTCGAGGTGAATGCCGATTGTCTCATCGTCAATCTTATAGATCGAATCCGTCAGGATGGTTGCGTTACGATAACCGCGCGAGTTATAGAAGTCGAGCAACAGGTTTTTATCCTCGGCATAATCCTCCTCCTTGAGCTTGCGGCTGTGGAAGAAGTTTATCGACTTCTGGTGAGTCTTCTTGAATGTACGGAGCAAGCGCTTCGCGGGGAAGTTCTCGTTACCCGTAAAGGTGATCTTGCCTACCTTAACACGCGCCTTGCGATCGATATGGAAGGTTACGTTTACAGCATTCTTGATTGTGGTGTCGTTGGTGATCTCGGTGCGTACATCCACATTACGGAAGCCCTTGCCGATAAACTCCTTCTTGATGAGTTTCTCGTTGCGGTCGATCACATAATCCGAAAGCTCGGTATTGGGACGCAGGGCCAGCTTCTCGCGCAGGTCGTTGGCCTTGCTGCGAGAGATACCCTCACCACGGAAATCCCAGCTATAGATACGGGGACGCTCCTGCAACAACAGCTCGATATCGACGCTGTCGCCATCGATCGTAGCTCCCACCTTCACATCCGAGAAGTAGCGCTGATTCCACAGACGCGAGATTGCGTTCGAGATAAACGTACTCGGCAGGAAGATCGTGTCGCCCGGAACCAGACCCGCAGCCGAACGCACCATACCCTCGTTCAGGTGCTTCACTCCGTGGATATTGACCTTGCGGATGAAGTAACGCTTGCGGGCGGCCGTTGCCGACATCATCGGGGCATTCTCATCGAACGCAGGCAGCGAGTCGGGCTGCTCGACACTCTCCGTCACCTCCCCTTTCGCCTCCTGCTGCACTGCAGCCTCGGCTTGCGTGGTCACCTCGTTGGTATTTTGGGCTGTCGCCTGCAGAGCCACCATCGAGAGGCTCGCCACAAGAACGACAAAAAATTTACTTACGAATTTCATTATATCTCAATAATTCTATTACTTAACCAATCCATAGCGACGGTCGCGTGCGCCGTAGGCCTCGATAGCCTCGCGCAGCTGCTCCTCACCAAAGTCGGGCCAGAGCGTAGGCGTGAAGTAGAACTCCGCATACGACGCCTGCCACATCAAAAAATTACTCAGTCGGCACTCGCCGCTGGTTCGAACGATCAGGTCGGGGTCGGGCATCGAGGCTGTGTAGAGCGACTGCGAAATCATCTGCTCGTCGATCTCCTCGGCTCGAATCTCACCCTCGGCCACGCGGCGTGCCAAATGCTGCACGGCCACCGTCAGCTCGCTACGCGATGAGTAGTTGAGCGCCAGGACCAGAGTCATACGCTCACCCTCAGCCGTTGACGAGATTATGCGGTCCAGCGCCGAGTTGACCTCATCGCTGAAACGCTCCCTCGCGCCAATGACCTCCACACGCACACCACGCTCACGAAGCTCCGGAGTGTTCATCTCCACACCCTTGCATACGAGCTGCATCAGCGCCTCGACCTCGGCCTCGGGACGGCCCCAATTCTCAGTCGAAAAAGCATAGACAGTCAGGTACTTAACCCCCATCTCGGCGGCCGCCTTGACCGTCTCGCGCAGAGCCATCATACCTGCAAAATGGCCCTCGCTGCGATCCTTACCTCGCTGCTTGGCCCAACGTCCGTTGCCATCCATAATGATGGCTATGTGCTGTGGTATCTTCTTATTTTCGTTCATATAACCCGCAAATATAGACAATTTTAACCGGAAATTAAAGAAAAATCCTCTTTTTATCTATAAAACAAGGTATCTGCATCAGAAATCCACCCTTCTGCGGGCTAATTTCTGATATCCACATCCCACATCATTTTACTATGTAACGTCTCGTAAAACGATATATTGTGCTGTACTACCAATAAAATCTGTTTCGCGGCACGGCGGATGGTGATTTGGGCGCCATCGTCGATGCGATATGAGCGGTTATCGACCGAGAGCATCGCACTGCCGTGACGTGAGTGGATCGTAAGTTCGATAAGGGCCGTATCGGGCACCACCACGGGGCGCATACCGAAGTTGTGGGGCGCCAGCGGAGTGAGCAACACACAGCCGCACTCGGGGGCTACGATGGGGCCTCCGGCACTGAGCGAGTAGGCCGTTGAACCTGTTGGTGTAGAGACGATTACTCCATCACCATTATACTGCGCTACGCGTTGTGAGTTCACCCTCGCCTCGACCTTAATCATCGTCGCCTCGAGTCGATGTGCAGCCACCTCGTTTAGGGCCGAAACCGTGCGGCCCGCCTCGCTGATGCCGTCGATTTCGAGCATCGTGCGGGGCTGGATCTTAAGGCGGTTGTTGGCAATATCGTCGAAGAGCCGCTCCACACCCTCACGCGTTGCGGAGGTGAGGAATCCCAAATGGCCAAAATTGACACCCGCAACGGGAATCGAACGGTCGCTCAGGCGGTGGATACCCTCCAGGAGCGTTCCATCGCCACCAAAACAGACCATAACACTATCGGCGGGCTGCTGGCCCGTGGTCGCGGCGTAGATTTTGTCGCTGGGGATAGTGACACCGAGCAACTTCTCAACCTCCACGGCAAACTCCTGATTTATTGCATAATCGAAGCCGTAGCGCTCAACTAATGGCAGCAAATGGCCCACATCTTCAGCCTTGTGAGCAATCTGCGGACGGGAAAAAAGTATAATTTTCATCCTCGGTCGAAAAAAAATAAGTAACTTTACAACGTCGTAACAGCATTTTAATGTGCAAAGATAACTATTTTATGACAAAACTGAGTGTTAATGTAAATAAGATTGCCGTTCTGCGCAATTCGCGTGGCGGCGATGTCCCCAATGTGGTGCGTACGGCGCTCGACATCGAGCGCTTTGGTTCGGAGGGTATCACGGTGCATCCGCGCCCCGATGCCCGTCACATCCGCTACTCGGATGTTCGCGACCTGAAGCAAGTAATCTCTACGGAGCTCAATATCGAAGGCAACCCCATCCCCTCGTTCATCGACCTTGTGATGGAGGTTCGCCCCGCGCAGGTTACGCTCGTTCCCGATGCCGAAGATGCAATCACCTCAAACGCAGGCTGGGACACCATTCGCAACCGCCAGTATCTGAAGGAGATATGCTCACGCTTCAACGATGCGGGAATCCGCACTTCGATCTTCGTTGACCCGAGAGTGGAGATGGTCGAGGCGGCCGTTGAGTGTGGCGCACAGCGTGTCGAGCTCTACACCGAGGCCTACGCCGCAGGCTATGCTGCCGACCGCGAGGCGGCCATCGCCCCCTACGTCGAGGCGGCAGAGGCAGCACGTCGTGTGGGCTTGGGACTCAACGCAGGTCACGACCTGAGCCTTGAAAATCTGACCTACTTCGCCGAGCGAATTCCGTGGTGCGACGAGGTTTCGATTGGCCACGCACTCATCGCCGATGCGCTCTACTACGGATTGGAGAATACGGTGCAGATGTATCGCCGATGCCTTCTGCCATCACTTAAATAATTCACGATGAAAGAGATAATCCCCCCTTTGCAGAATCCCGTTTTCGAGCGAATCTCCGCCATTGTCGATCGTCTCGGCGTGGAGGCCTACGTCGTGGGCGGCTACGTTCGCGACTACTACCTTCGTCGCCCATCGACCGACATCGACGTGGTGGTCGTGGGCAACGGCATCGAGGTTGCCGAGGCATTGGGCCGCGAGGTGAGGGGCAAGGTCTCTGTCTTCAAGACTTTCGGAACGGCTATGGTGCGTGCCGGTGGTACGGAGGTGGAGTTCGTGGGCGCACGCCGCGAATCCTACTCGCAGGATTCGCGCAAGCCGCAGGTCGAGCCCGGCACACTGGAGGATGATCAGCGCCGCCGCGACTTCACCATAAACGCTATGGCGTGGTGCCTCAATGGCGACCGCTTTGGCGAGCTGGTAGATCCCTTCGAGGGTATGTACGACCTGGAGGATTGCATCATCCGCACGCCGTGCGATCCCGACATCACCTTCTCGGACGACCCGCTGCGAATGATGCGAGCCATCCGATTTGCAACACAGCTCGGCTTCGACATTGAGGAGGAGACATTCGACGCCATAGGTCGCAACCGCGAACGCATAAAGATTGTATCGAAGGAGCGCATAATGGTAGAGCTGAACAAGATAGTTCTCTCGCCCGTACCCTCGATCGGTTTCGATTTGCTGCATATAACGGGCCTGCTGGAGCTTATCTTCCCCGAGATGGAGCGCCTGTGCGGTGTGGAGCGAGTGGGCAATCACGCCCACAAGGACAACTTCCGCCACACACTCAAAGTGCTGGACAACGTAGCTCGCAAGAGCGACGATCTGTGGCTACGCTGGGCTGCCGTGCTGCACGATATTGCCAAGCCGCTGACCAAGGCCTACGACCGCAAGGTGGGCTGGACATTCCACCAGCACGAGGTTCTCGGTTCGAAGATGGTGCGCGACGTTTTCCGCCGACTGAAGCTGCCGATGAACGAGCATATGAAGTTCGTGCAGAAGATGGTCTATCTCCACCTGCGTCCGATAATCCTGTCGGAGGATATGGTTACCGACTCGGCCGTCAGACGTCTGCTGTTCGAGGCGGGCGACGACGTGGAGTCGCTGATGACCTTGTGCGAGGCCGACATCACCTCTGGTATCGACTCAAAGGTGAAGCGCTATCTCAAGAACTTCGAGTTGGTGCGTGCCAAGATGAAGGATCTGGAGGAGCGCGACCGCGTGCGTAACTTCCAGCCACCAATCACGGGCGACATCATTATGAAGTGTTACGCCCTGCAACCCTGCTCGGCCATCGGCGAGATTAAGGAGGTGATTAAGAATGCCATCCTCGATGGCGAAATCCGCAACGACTATGACGAGGCCTACGCCCTGATGGAGCGTCTGGCCGAGGAGCGCGGCCTGAAGAAGGTGTGCGACGTGGAGCGCCCCGAGCAACAGAAGATAGAGTAATCCAAACTATACCATTATGAACAAAATTTTGATGGGTGCGCGCCTGGCGTGTGCCACACTTTTCGCACTTTTGGCTGTCGGCTGCGGCGGCGAGGTAGAGAATTATCAGACTACGGGCACGGGCGAGGTGCAGCTGCGTTTCGCCTCGTTCGACCTGAAGCATACGCGCAAGGGCGCTGCCGAAGGAAATTATTTCCAGATGCAGACCGACGAAAAGCTCCAGCCCGTTTATGGCTTCGGCGCGGCAATCACGGGCTCAACCTGCTACAATCTGCTCAAAATGAGCGAGGAGGACCGCGAGCGCATCCTGCAGGAGTGCTTCTCGCCTGATGAGATGAATATGAATTTTATCCGCATCTCGATCGGCGCATCGGACTTCTCGCTGGACGAGTACACCTGCTGCGATAGGGAGGGTATCGAGTTCTTCGAGCTGCACGAGTACGACCGCCGCGACCTGCTACCCATCCTCAAGCGCATCCTCGAGATCAACCCCGCGATCCGCATCGTGGGCTCGCCGTGGTCGTGCCCCAAGTGGATGAAGATTGGCGATTATGACGACAAGCCCTACGACAGCTGGACGGGTGGCCGCCTCAATCCCAAATATTACGCCGACTACGCCGAGTATTTCGTGCGCTGGGTGGGAGAGATGGAGGCCGAGGGCATCCCCATCTACGCCATCACGGTGCAGAACGAGCCGCTGAATCGCGGCAACTCGATGTCGCTCTATATGGGTTGGGAGCAGCAGCGCGACTTCATCCGCGACCACCTCGGCCCCGAGTTCGAGCGCAACGGCATCGACGCTAAGATCTGGCTCTTCGACCACAACTACAACTACGACAACATCGCCGACCAGCAGGGTTACCCGCTCCACATTCTGGCCGACAAGGAGGCTGCGAAGTATATCGACGGCTCGGCGTGGCACAACTATGGCGGTCGTGTGAGCGAGCTCGACCGCATCCACGAGGCATACCCCGACAAGGAGATTGTCTTCACGGAGGCTTCGATCGGAACGTGGAACTACGATTTTAATAAGTGTCTGCTGACCGATTTCAGCAATATCTTCCTCGGCACGCTCGAGCGCTATGGCCGTGGTGTGACGCTCTGGAACCTGATTCTCGACGACAAGGGTGCGCCCAATCGTCCGGGCGGCTGCCGCACCTGCTTTGGCGCAATTGAGATCTCATCTGAGAGCTACTCTTACGACTCGCTCGACCGCAAGAGCCACTACTACAACATCGCCCACTGCTCGAAGGTCATCAAGGCCGATGCGTGGCGCGTGGCCTCATCGGAGTCATTGCCCGAGGGGGTTGAGATGGTCGGCTTTGTCAATCCCGACTCGTCGCTCGCAGTCGTTGCGGCCAACCATACGGATCAGATGCAGCAGGTAGTGGTGCAAGGCGCAAAACGCGAGTTCACACTCTCGCTCCATCCTCGCTCAATCGCCTCAGCCCGCTGGACGGAGTAATTTTATTAAGTAGGAGTCCACAGAGCATAAAAAAAGCAGGTCATATCGGCCTGCTTTTTTGCATTATACATACTCCGCTCCACCACGAAGCCTCCCTTTTCAAAGGGAGGTTTGGAGGGTTTGTAAATATGGTTGCCCATTGGGCATAAAAAAAGCAGACTCAAAAGTCTGCTTTTTTTGTGCCCCTAATGAAACTTTTTTCGAACCAAACATTTCTCGATGACTTGGAAAAGATTTGGGAGTTGAGGTATTGGATACCTAACCCCAATAAGTTGGAATATGCTAACTGTGAGTGTGCCCCAAACTCACGATTTCGAGGTTAAAACTTGCAAGGTAGGT
>JAFOEH010000202.1 GCA_017380275.1 Alistipes sp. | reverse complement strand
CGAGAGCCGATGATTTATGATCAGTTGGTTATTGATTTGCAGATAGTTGTCGGTTTGATCATCGTAATAATCAACGTGCGTGCCATCGGCCAGAACGTATGGACCGTGCGATGTTTCATACTGTCCCTCGGTGTGGTAGCGGCGACCGTAGAGCTCCATCTCCTGCTTCGTCACGCCCGTATAGGTGAGGTAGGTTTTGGCCTTACCGCCGAACGAGATGAGCTTCACCGTAGTGCGCGGACCGTAATATGCTCCCTGCAACATATACGACTTCAGATCCGTCGCACCGCGATCGACGTAGCCGTCGGAGCCGATGTGCGTGAGGCGTGCATCGACCATCCAGCGATCGTTCAAAAGGCCCGAGCCGATATGGATGGCCTGTTTGTTGGTGTTGTAGGAGCCGTAAGAGAAGGTTGCATCGCCTCCGAAGGCGAGTTGCGGAGCTGCCGTTGTCATACTCACCGCACCGCCGAAAGCTCCCGTTCCGTTGGTCGAGGTACCCGCTCCGCGCTGCACCTGCACATCGCCTACGGCCGAGATCACGTCGGGCGTGTCGTACCAATAGGTCGAATGGGAGTCGGGGTTGTTGAGCGGCATTCCGTTGATCGTTACGTTAAGTCGCGTGGCATCCGTACCACGCAAGCGAATCGATGTTCCGCCGATGCCGATACCCGTCTCGTTGGTGGCAATCATCGAGGGCGTAAGAGCCAAAAGCGAAGGGATGTCCAGACCGTAATTGTTGCGGGCGATCTCCTCCTTACGCAGGTTGGTATAGGCTACGGGGGTTCGGTCGGTAGCGCGAGTGGCTACCACTTCGATTTTCTGAATCTCATCGTAGAGCGAGATTGAGTCGGGCTGCGACTGCTGCTGTGCCCGTACGCCGAGGGCTGATGCCACTACGGCGAGTGAAAGAAAAATCCTTTTCATCGTTTTTAATCTTAAAAGTTAAAAAAACTGAAAAGGGGTATGTTTGTCGATTACGCTTATCCCGGTCTCGGCATTACCCGTATCCGGTTCAATGGGTATAATCTCAGCCTGATAGTAAGGCACCCCTTCGAAATGTCGAGGCAAAGGTAAGTAAAATTTCCCGAGGTTGGACTATATTTATCCACTTTTTTCGAAAACAAAAAAAAGAGTGCCCGTCTTAACAACTTTAGACAGGCACTCTATACTTTTTAGAAATTGTATAACAAGAGGGAACTATTTGAGTTACCCACTTCGCAGAGGAACTTAATTCGTACCAAACGAATCTCCTCCTCGCTATAATCCGAGCCCAACTCCTCGATGGCAGCCTCGAGTGAATCGCTCTCGGCATCCTCCTTGAAATAGAGGTATATATCCTCGATCTTGTCCTCGTCCATATACTGATCCAAGTAGTACGAGATATCGAGCTTCGTTCCCGAATTAACGATACCTTCGATATCGCTCAGCAGCTCGTCGAAGTCGAGATTCTTCGCACGCGCAATATCCTCGAAATCCATCTTGCGGTCAATCGACTGGATAATGAAGATCTTATTTCCAGACTTATTAGCAACCGACTTCACGACCATATCCTGCGGACGGATGATATCCTTCTCCTCGACATAGGCCTTGATGAGCTTGATGAACTCCTCGCCAAACTTCTTTGCCTTGCCCGCACCTACGCCCGAGATAGTCTGCATCTCCTCAAGCGTAATCGGATACTGAATAGCCATATCCTCGAGTGAGGGGTCCTGGAAGATCACAAACGGCGGTAGGTCGTGCTTCTTGGCCACCTTCTTGCGCAGATCCTTCAACATCGAGAAGAGCTCCTCGTCGGCGGCACCACCCTTGCCCATCTGAGCTGCCATAGCCTCCTCCTCACGCTCCTCCTCGTCGTAGTTGTGGTCGAGTGTGATGGTGACAGCCTTGGGCATATTGATATACTCACGGCCACGATCGTTAATCGAGATCAAGCCGTAGTTCTCGATACTCTTGTCGATAAGGCCCATAATAAGTCCCTGACGCACAACAGCTCCCCAGAACTTGGCATCGTGCTCCTCGCCCTGACCGAAGAACTTAATCTTGTGGTGGGCGTAGCTCTTCACCTGCGCCGTAACCTTACCCGTCAGAACGGCACACAGATGGTCGATCTTAAACTTATCGCCAATAGCCTCGAGCGTCTGCAGAGCCAGCTTCATAGCGGCCTTGGCATCGACCTTGGGTTTGGGATTGACGCAGTTATCGCAGCAGCCACAGTTCTGTTCGGTGTACTCCTCGCCGAAGTAGTGGAGCAGCGTCTTGCGACGGCACAACGAACTCTCGGCATACGATACAGTCTCGAGCAATAGCAACTTGCCGATCTCCTGCTCGGCAACGGGCTTACCCTGCATAAACTTCTCGAGCTTCTGGATGTCCTTATAAGAATAAAAGGTAAGGCAGTGGCCCTCGCCACCATCGCGGCCAGCACGGCCCGTCTCCTGATAGTAACCCTCGAGCGACTTGGGAATATCGTAGTGGATAACATATCTCACGTCGGGTTTGTCGATACCCATACCAAAAGCGATCGTTGCCACAATCACATCCACCCGCTCCATAAGGAAAGCATCCTGATTGTTGGCGCGCGTCT
>JAFOEH010000201.1 GCA_017380275.1 Alistipes sp. | reverse complement strand
ATTATGCGGATTGGCAAGAATAAGAATCTTGCACTTATCGTCAATCACCTGCTCCAACTGCTCGAAATCCATCTCATAGCGATCACCCACTCTTCGCAGCGGATTCATCACCACCTCGCGGCCGCTATGCTCGGGCACAAGACGGAAGGGGTGATATACGGGAGGCTGGATGATAACCTTGTCGCCCTTCTCTGTCAGAGCGTTGATAACCATCGCAATACCCTTCACAATGCCGGGGATGTAGCGCATCCACTCGCGCTCCACCACCCAGCCGTGACGCTCACGAATCCAGTCGATGATGCTCTGCCAGTAGCCATCATACTGAATCGGGTAGCCCATTACAGCGTGATCGAGACGCTTGCGAAGAGCCTCGATTATAAAGTCGGGTGTCTCGAAATCCATATCTGCCACCCACATAGGCAGTAGGTCGGTCTGCCCGAAAAACTCCTGCAGAGCGTCGTACTTCACGCAGTGCGATCCGCGACGATCGACGGGTTTGTCAAAGTCGTAAATCTTCATATCGTTAGGTTGTTAAAAATTTCATTACATCCACTCCATCAGCATAATCCCATAGCGTTGGATACTGCGCACGCCCAAAACCTACCGCACGCTTGTGGTCGATGGCTCGCGTTACCACGCACTGTATCTTCTCATCCATCGCCTGCAGCCACTGCTCCACCTCCTGTCGAGAGTCGTAGTAGCAGTAGTTCACGCAGCTGATCTGTTGCGGGAACTCCCTTTGCTCCATAGCTATGCACTGGCCAAAATCCTTGAACGTCTGCCCCGTAAGTGTCATCATCGCTCGCGTGTGCAGGTAGTTGCCGTGATACATCCGATTCATCTTCGGCGGACGAATCATAAGCTCTGCCCCGCGTGGAAGCATTATAAGCGATATGCTACGGCAGCCGAGTCCATTGTATGAGAAAATATCGCATTGCAGAGCCTCAATCTCCTCCTCGCTCTCATCTCCTGCCAAGACAGCCACCGAGTGACGCGAGCCACGAATCAGGGTGGAGCAGTGGGCATAGCGTCGTCTGAAGTGGCGAGCCGCTTCATCGCCGCCCGTGGCAATTACCATATCGTATTCTTTCTCAGGGTCATACTCCTCAATTGCAATGTCAGCCTCAATCGCTCGGAGCTCTTCGACGACAAAATTCATCAGCATCCGATCCTTGCTCGACGGCTTTATTGCCACCCTGTGTCCCACGATAACGGCGCACAGCATATCGAAAAATCCCACAAGCGGTATGTTGCCCGCCATAATTATCGCCACGCGACGCTGCTCCGCCGCAGTGTAATGCCCGGCCCAGTGGCAGAGTCTCTTCTCGTCGAGAAACTCTTGGCGAATGGCATCGACGGCCATCATAATATCCTCGGCTGAGAACCATTCGTTCTCGGCCATAGCCTCGGCTATCACCTTGCGCGTAGGCTCATCGCTGCCAAAGCCGACAAGCCGCCTGCCCAACTCCGAAAATATCTCTATCAGCCGATTCATTCTTCTATTCCTTTATACAAAGATAGCGATTAAAACGAAAAAACCGCACTCGGGCGGTCTTTTCATTCTATCGTATTGAATATTTTCGCAACTCTTTTGCCAACTCTTTCTCTCGGCCACCAGTCAGTCGATCGACCAGCGCGTGGAACTCTCTCGAATGGTTCAGATGCACCGTGTGCGCCAATTCGTGCAATAGAATGTAGTCACGCAGATGCTCGGGCAGAGTCATCAGAAAGAGCGACAGCGACAGATTCCCCTTTGCCGTACACGATCCCCACTTCGAGCGCGTGCAACGTATCGTAACGCGCCCATATCGCAGTCCGTGCTGCTCGGCCAGCTCCTTTACACGATTGGGTAGTGTCGCCTTTGCCTCTTTTCGCAGCCGCTCTATCTCATCTCGGCTCAGGGGCGTTACGGCTCGCTCGGCGTACTTCGCTTGCGAGGAGCGTACCCACTCGGCTTTGCTATCCAGGAAAGCGAGTGCCCTGCGTTGTGAGATGTAGGGCGGGAATGAGAGTCGCACCTCTCCCGAAGGTCGAACGGAGATGGCTATTCTCGTCGATCGGAGCGTTGAGCTAAGGGTTACGGGGCCAAGCGTAGGGTGCTGAATTACACACTTCATCCTAACCGATGCGTTGACGCACAACCTCGAAGAGCATCACAGCCGCAGCTGCCGATACGTTGAGCGACTCGATGGCACCGATCAAGGGTATTGCCAACTGCTCGTCACAGAGCTTGAGTACCTCCTTCGAGATACCTGTATCCTCGGCACCCATAATAATCACCGTCGGCTTGCTAAAGTCGGCATCGTAGATTAGTTTGCGACTCTTCTCCGTTGCTGCTACGGCCTGAAATCCCTCGGCCTGCAGGGCCTTGATGGTGTTGCGGATAGAGCCAACTCGGCATACGGGAATGCGGCTCAGCGCACCTGCCGACGAACGCATCGCCTCCGAATTTACGGGGGCTGAATTCTTGAGCGGAGTGATCAATCCGTGTGCTCCTGCACACTCGGCCGAGCGGGCGATAGCACCGAAGTTGCGCACGTCCGTAACGCCGTCGAAGAGCATAATCAGCGGTGTCTCATCCTCGGGAACGCGCTCTAAAATATCCGTAAGCTCGACATACTCGATCGGTGCGATCTGCGCCACCACACCCTGATGGTT
>JAFOEH010000200.1 GCA_017380275.1 Alistipes sp. | reverse complement strand
GTATTCTGCGCAATCTTCATCACTCGTATGCTGCTTGAGAAGGTGTTGGAGAAGTGGGGCAAGCTCTCATTCTCTCGCTCTTGGTCAGAGAACTGGTTGGCAAACGTGAAGTTCGACTTTATCTCTAAGCGTAAGTCTTCATACATCCTCTCGGGTGCGTTGATCGTTCTGTCGGTATTGTCATTGGCTATTCTTGGTTTGAACACCGGTGTAGACTTCACGGGTGGTCGTACTTACGTTGTACGTTTCGATCAGAACGTATCGGCTGAGGCTATCCGCGTAGCTTTGGATGAGGCTTTGGTTAGCGATGACGCTACCAAGTCTTCAGTTGAGGTTAAGCAGTATGGTGGCGAGAACCAGATGCGTATCATCACTCAGTACAAGTATGACGACACATCGGAGGAGACTACAGCTGAGGTTGATGCTTTGATCTACAACGCTGTTAAGGGCTTCTACTCTTATCCTATCACATTGGAGGGCTTCACCAGCACGCAGGACGATGCTAACGGTATCATCTCTTCTGAGAAGATCGGTCCCGCAATCGCTAAGGATATGGTGTTCAACGCATTCTATGCTGTGTTGTTCTCGCTGATCGCTATCGGTCTTTACATCACGCTGCGATTCAAGCACTGGCAGTGGGCAACGGGTGCTACCTTGGCTTTGGCTCACAACGCATTCCTCGTGATCGGTATCTTCTCGATGCTGTACCACATTATGCCTTTCAACTTGGAGGTTAACCAGGCATTCATCGCTGCGATCCTGACCATCATCGGTTACTCGATCAACGATACAGTGGTTATCTTCGACCGTATTCGTGAGTACATCGCTCTCTATCCCAAGCGCGCGATGAAGGATAACATCAACAACGCTATCTGCTCTACGCTGTCGCGTACGATGAATACTTCAGGTACGACTATTGTAACCCTGCTTGCGATGTTCATCCTTGGTGGTGAGAACTTGCGTGGTTTCATCTTTGCACTGCTTTTGGGTGTAATTATCGGTACCTACTCTTCAGTATTCGTTGCTACACCTATCGCATACGATATTTTGAACCGTGGCGAGAAGAAGTAGTCTTGTTTGACGATATAAGTAAGAAAATAGGTTGCAACATCAGTTTGTTGCAACCTGTTTTTTTTATAACTTTGCATTACTATGAGAAAATTTATGGAGATACTCAAATCGATGTGGGGTTGGTTTCGCTCTGCGGTTTCGACGGCCTTCGTTATTCTCTTCTGCGCATCGTTTATTTTGTGGTATATTCTTAAACTACAATATACCTATACCACCGACTACTCGGTGCTGGTGAATGTCGAAGGCGAGCAGTTGCGCGTGCCGTGCGTGATTGAGGGCAAGGGTACGAATCTGTTAGGCTATAGGGTAAATAAACATAAGGAGATTCGGATTCCGTTGTCGGATCTGAAGTACACTTTCACGAGTGATCCCGAGGAGAGCGGTGATGGCGCATTGACGAATATGTATATCATCGATCCTCAGTCGATGCAGAGCGCTATTTCGGTGCGATTCAGCGATATAAAAGTGATCTCGGTGGGCGATGTGCCACCGCTCAGATTGCACGGTGAAGAGGAGAATAATAAGGAATAAGGATTATGTATAAAGTTGGAATAACGGGCGGTATTGGAAGTGGAAAGAGTACGGTTTGCCGGCTCTTCGAGCAGAATGGTATCGCCGTTTATGATTCTGATGCGAGGGCCAAGGCGCTGATGGCTGAGAGTGCAACGCTGCGAGAGCAGCTTGTTGAGGCGTTTGGCGCGGAGTGCTATAACGAGCAGGGGCTCAATCGAGCCTATTTGGCAGGGCGAGTATTTGGCGATGAGGTGGAGCTACGGCGATTGAATGGGATTGTGCATCCTGCCGTTAAGGATGATTTCCGCCGATGGGCCGATGCGCAGCGCGGCGCATACGTTGTGCTGGAGAGTGCTATCTTGTTTGAGTCTGGATTCGATGCGGAGGTCGATACGACACTCGCGGTGATGGCGCCGATGGAGGAGCGACTGCGTCGAACAGCTGAGCGTGATGGCACAGATATGGAGGCCATTAAACGACGTATGGAGCATCAGCTAAGTGATGATGAGTTGCACGCACGAGCCGCACGCACGATTGTGAATCTCAGGATGGATTATCTGGAGAGCGACGTAGAGCAACTGCATAAGATCTACTGCTATGAAGCAACTCTTTAGGGCGCTTGGGCGGCGAGAGCCGCAGGTGATGGCGATAGTGAATGTAACCGACGACTCCTTCTACGAGGGGAGCCGAACGCCGTCGGGTGATGCGATCGAGGAGCGCGTTGCGCAGGCGTTGGAGGATGGGGCGACCATATTTGATATCGGGGGTGCTTCGTCGAGGCCGGGTGCGGAGGCCGTTGCTATGGAGGAGGAGTGGCAACGTGTGAAGCGCGGAGTGGAGGCCGTGAGAAGGCTTTCGAGCGATGTGCCTGTGTCGGTGGATACCTACCGAGCGGAGGTGGCGCGACGGGCTATTGAGGAGTTTGGAGAGTTGATAATCAACGATATATCGGCCGGAGAGGCAGATGAGCGAATGATTGACGTGGTTGCGCGAGCAGGCGTGCCGTATGTGGCGATGCATATGCGTGGCGAGCAGCTTTCGATGCAGCACCTGACTGATTATCCGAAGGGCGTTGTGGCCGAGGTGAGGGAGTATTTCGTTGAGCGTTTGGCATTGCTTCGTGAGCGTGGCGTGGAGCGCGTGATAATTGATCCCGGATTTGGATTTGCAAAGAACGTAGAGCAGAATTATGAATTGCTGGCGGGGTTGAGCGAACTTAGCGATTTGGGTGTGCCCGTATTGGCGGGATTGTCGCGTAAGTCGATGATATATCGTCCGCTGGGTGTGACACCTGCCGAGGCGTTGAATGGAACGACGGCCCTTAATTGGGAGGCTCTGAGGCAAGGAGCTACGATTTTAAGAGTCCACGACGTAAGAGAAGCCGTTGAGGTCGTCCAACTATTTGAAAAATTGCCTAACAAGGGGAATAAAAAAGCCTGTCAGTAGTGAGCTGACAGGCTTTTTTTGATCTCTATTGGGGATTAGGCCTCGGCCTTCTTCTCCTTGATGACGAATACACAAGCTGCTCCGATGATGAGCAGAACACCCGCCAGGACCAGCATATTGATCTCGGGAGCCAAGCCACCTTCGGGGGTAAAGCCCTTGAGGATCAGACCACCCAGAATGGCTGCTACGATCTGTGGGAGGCAGATTGTGCCGTTGAAGAGGCCCAGGTAGGTGCCCATATGGCCACCGCTCAGGGCGTTGGTGAGGATCGTAAAGGGAAGAGCCAGCATCGCAGCCCACGCGCAACCGATCAGAAGGAAGCTGATAAAGAGCAGGTAGGGATCGTGCATAAAGTAGGTTGAGATGAAGCCCAAGCCACCAAGAACGAGGCTGAGTGAGTAGATCAGCTTCTTATTCTTGAACATAGGAATTACAATCGCCCACAGAACAGAGCCTACGGCCTGAACAGCGAAGAGGATGCCAACCCAGTTGCCAGCAGCGTTATACTGCTCCGAAGTGGTGTCCAGAACGGTGCGGGTGATGCCATCGACCGTACTCTGAATGGTAGGTGCATCGAAGGCGTTGAGCGCAACCGAGCCGTTGGTGTAGGTCCACATAAACATAAATGCCGCCCAGCAGAGGAACTGCACAAGGCCGACGGTCCAGAATGCTGAGGGGGCCTTGACGAGCAACTGGAGCATATTGGTCTTCTCGGCCTTCTCCTCCTTTTTGATGCCGTGATACTCGGCATAGAGCTCGGGAGGATACTCCTTAACTTTGGCGGTGGTGTATAACACGCACAGGATAAGGATTGCGGCACCCGCGTAGAACGAGAAGATAACCGTATCGGGAACAACGCCCTCGGGGGCTATATTGCTGATACCTATGCCCGTAAGTACGAAGGGGAAGATGTAACCGACAAGACTACCTGCGTTGCAGAGGAAGCTCTGGATCGAGTAGGCCAAGCTCTTCTGCTCCTCATTGACCATATCGCCAACCATCATCTTGAAGGGCTGCATCGCTACGTTGATACTCGTGTCGAGGAGCATAAGCGAGAACAGACCGAAGATCATTGCCGTCGAGACAGCCATACCGAAGCTGCCAGCATTGGGCAGCATACACATAACCAAAACGGCAACCACAGCACCCACGAACAGGTAGGGGATGCGGCGGCCGAAGCGGGTCCAAGTCTTATCACTCAGCGCGCCGATGATGGGCTGTACGATGATGCCCATCAGCGGGGGAAGAATCCAGAAATAGCTCAAGTTGTGCGGATCGGCGCCCAACGTCGAGAAGATGCGGCTGATGTTTGCGCTCTGCAGAGCGTAGGCAATCTGCACGCCAAAGAAGCCGAAACTGATGTTCCATAGCTTCCAGAAACTTTGGTTAGGAATCTGTTTCATTTGGTATTTTTACTCTTAGCCTTTATGATCGGTGCGACGAGCGGATCATCTCGGTAATTTGGTAATTAAAGTTCCCCTTGGCCATCAGCTCCTCCAGCGTGAGGTGCATACGGTAGCGCCAGTAGTGTCGCGGGTTGGCGGGCACATTGATACGCTCCGAGTTGGCATCCTCCACGCGCAGGCTCTCGTCGATAGAGAACCAATCCTGAAGCGCCAAGATGCAGAGCAACGAGGGCGACTGAAGGTGCTGACGCACGATCTGCTCGCAGATCTTGCCCGACGCCTCGGCGGGGGCTTCGTCATTGTAGCAGAGGACGTTGCGGTAGAAGTCGTTGGTTACCGCACGATCCTCACGCCACCAGCCGCGAAGTGTACTCATATCGTGGGTTGAGATGGTGCAGACCGAACGCAGGGGGTACTCCTCGACGTGGCCGAAGGCGTGTTGCGGGTTCTTGGGCATACGCTGAATCTCAAGGCTCAGAATCTGCATTGCCTCCATAGCCCAGGGTACGCAGTCGGGAACCATACCCAGATCCTCGCCGCAGACGAGCATCGAGGTGGCCTCGGTGAGCTGCGGGAGCTTCTTCATAGCCTCCTCATACCAGAACTGGTTGTGGCGCTCGTAGAAGTAGTGAACGTACAAGCGATCGAAAGCTGCCTTCTCGTGAGCGCTGAGGCGCGAGTAGGTGTAGTCGCTCTGGGCGCTGATGCGAGGGTGGTACATATCCTTGAGTTTGCGATCGGGAACGAACAGCACGTTGTCGATGAGCGAATAGAGTCCCTCGCGGATCCACTCGTCACCCACGGGCAGAGGATGCTCGTTCAGATAAGCCTCGACCTTGCGCTGGGTGTTGAACTTGGCCTTCAGCTCATAGATATCGTCGTGGCTATGGCGAAGGAAGTTTGTCTTAACCCAGTCGGCCTTCTCGTGGAAGCGCTGCCAGAGCAGGTCGTCGTTGATGAAGGGTTGAGTCATAAAGTCGTGCTGGAAGTGCAGACCGAACGAAGCGATCTCATCGGCCGACATCGGCATAGCGGGTGAGAATTGTCCCACCAATCCGTTTACCGAGTGTGCAGGGATCTCCCATATGCGGAAGAAGCCGAGGATGTGGTCG
>JAFOEH010000027.1 GCA_017380275.1 Alistipes sp. | reverse complement strand
CGCCGATGCGCTGTGCCTCGCCGAGCGTGGCCTTCAGGAGCGCTCTTACGAGCTTGCGCGTGCGGGTGCGCAGCTTGCACGTCGCGCAGCCGATAAGTATTCTACCTCGGAGCATCCTCGCTATGTGGCGGGATCTGTAGGCCCTACCACGCGTAACCTCACGCTTGCCAACGACACTACGCCGGAGGCTGTTGCCGAGGCTTATGCGGATGTTGTTCGAGGCCTTAATGATGGCGGTGTGGATATGTTTTTGGTGGAGTCGGTGATGGATGCAAAAAACGCTGCGATTGCCATTGAGCAGTGCCAAGCTATCGCTCCTGAGAAGCCGATTATCCTCTCGGCCGTGCTCTCTCGCATCGAGGGACGTGTGGCCAGCGGAGCTATGATAGCCAAGTTTGTGGAGGATCTGCCTATGGATAAACTCGCAGCCATCGGCTTCAACTGCACAAATGGCGTTAAGCCCATTGTGGCGGCTGTGCGTCAGCTCTCGGCGCTCACGACGCTCCCCATCGTGGCCTATCCTGCGGCTGGTCAGCCTAAGGTGGCGGCCAACCACTTTGCCAAGGAGATGGAGCAGATGTGCCGAGCCTCGGAACTTAATATTGTCGGTGGCTGTTGTGGTACCACACCCCAATATACGGCTCTTTTGAAGAAAATGGCCTTGCGCTGGCGTCCTCGTAAGATAGTAAAGAAATAAAACCGAAGCCTATGAATACAATAGATTTTCGTCGTCATCTGCATCGCAACCCCGAGCCTGCGCTCGCCGAGCAGGCGACTATGGCTTTTATATCGGAGCAGTTGGATGCTCTTTCGATTGAACATTGCCCTATTGCGCGAACGGGTATTCTGGCCAGCATCGAGGGCCGACGCGGTAATGCGAAGCGTTGTGTTGTGTTGCGTGCCACGATTGGAGCCGATGCGGTGAGCGAGCTTACGGGAGCGGAGTGGGCCTCGCAGCAGCAGGGGGTGATGCATAGCTATGGGGGCGACTGCAACGCAGCGGTGGTGTTTGGAGTGCTCAAGCGCCTTCAGACAAACTGTGATTTCGAGGGTACGTTGCTCGCGCTGTTTCAGCCGGGCGGTGGTGACTGCGTGGAGGGTGCAAAGGCCGTTCTCGCGGAGAATCCCTTTGCCGACTATGATGTGGCGGCGGTTGTGGCACAGTGCCTTGATTCAGATCTTGAGGTTGGACGGCTGGGCTTCTTCCCGGGTAAGTTTATCCCCTCGCTCGATCGTATGCGCTTTGAGGTTAAGGGCGAGAACTCTGTCGTGGCGGCTGCCGATCTGATCCTGCGACTCGATGCTCTGCGAAGCGATGTTAGCGCAGTTGCAACGTGCAGCGTAAGAACGTGCGGCGATGAGGATTGCTCTCCCGAGCGAACAATTGTCGATGGCACGATGAGGGTTTATAACGAGGGTTTGCGCTCGCGCCTGAAGGAGATGATTGCTCACGCGGCCGAGGAGATTGATTATAAGTATGATGTTGAGATAGATACCGAGATTGAGGATTGTGTGCCGTGCGTCGATAACAACACGCACCTGAGCTACGAAGCTATGCTTCTGGCCGATAGCCTCGGCTTCGAGGTGGAGGATCTGGAGGAGCGAAAGGCGATTGACGACTTCGGTTGCTATGCGCAGCGCTATCACTCGTTGCTCTATTCGGTAGGCGTTGGTCGTGAGTCGGGCGTAGTTGGCTCGGCGCTGTTCCTGCCCGATGAGCGGGCGCTGGAGGTCGGCGAGGAGTTTATGACAGAATTGGCATTAAGTATTTTGAATAAATAGAATGAAACAGGCAGGAAAACGTGGCTCACGTCGTGGAGCCGATAAGGTTGATTCGAAGAGCGTTCGCTCGTCGTTTATCGTAAATATGTTCCGTGAGTTTCCCGAACGTGTCTTCACGCTCAAACAGCTGGTGGCAATGTCGGGCGGCAACTCGAAGGAGGCTCGATATATGGTGCGCGATGTTGTTGATGCGCTTGTTGCCGAGGGCTTCGTTGATTGCCACGGCCGCGACAAGTATCAGCTCTCGATGGCACAACTTCCCCACTACGAGGGTACGGTCAATATGGTCGCCTCGGGTGCGGCGTACGTTATTGTCGAGGAGCTGGAGAGTGATATCTATGTCCATCAGCGCAACGTAAACTTCGCTCTGGAGGGCGACCGCGTGGAGGTTGTCCTGCAGCGTCAGCCTTCGCGCGAGGGCGACAACCCCGAGGGCGCTATCGTGCGTGTGCTGGAGCGTAGTGATAAACGCTATGTCGGCATTGCCGAGGTGAGTCGTTCGGCTATCTTCGTAAGGCCCGATGCACGTCGCCTGCCGATGGATGTCTTCTTCCCGCGTAAGGATTATCCCGAGGTTAAGGATGGCGATAAGGTTGTCTTCCGCATCGAGCAGTGGCACGAGGGACTGCGCTCGCCGCGTGGCGTTATTGTCGATGTGCTTGGTCAGGCTGGTGATAATGATACTGAGATGCACGCTATCCTTGCCGAGTTCGATCTCCCTTATCAGTTCGATCCCGATATCGAGGAGGCTGCTGCCGCAATCGATGGCACTATTTCGGAGCAGGAGTACGCTTCGCGCCGTGATTTCCGCGATGTAACCACCTTCACTATCGACCCTGCCGATGCCAAGGATTTCGATGATGCTCTCTCAATCCGCAAGGTCGAGGATGGCATCTGGGAGGTTGGCGTTCATATCGCCGATGTTACGCACTATATCCGTCCCGAGTCGGTACTCGACTGCGAGGCGCGTGATCGCGGAACGTCGGTCTATTTGGTCGATCGCACTGTGCCGATGCTGCCCGAACGTCTCTGTAACGAGCTCTGCTCATTGCGCCCCAATGAGGAGAAACTCTGTTTCTCGGCAGTCTTTAAGCTCAACGAGAATGCCGAGGTACTTGACGAGTGGTTTGGTCGTACAGTGATATACTCCGACCGCCGCTTCACCTACGCCGAGGCGCAGGCCCGCATTGAGACGGGTGTGGGCGACTATGCCGAGGAGATTATGGTGCTCAATACGTTGGCTCAGACGATGCGTCAGCAGCGTTTCAAGGATGGAGCTATCAGCTTCGAGCGCGAGGAGTTCAAGTTCATCCTCGACGAGAAGGGTAAGCCGCTGGGTGTATATACCAAGGAGCAGAAGGAATCGAATCAACTTATCGAGGAGTTTATGCTCTTGGCCAACCGCAAGGTTGCCGAGTATTGTAGCTTCCGTGAGGAGAATGGCCGCCGCGTGCAGCGCACGATGATCTACCGTGTGCACGACGAGCCTAACGAGGAGAAGCTCACACGTTTCCGTGATTTTGTACTGCGCTTTGGCTATCAGTTCCGCGCATCGAAGGGACGTGCTGTTGCGAAGGCCATCAATAAACTTGTCACTTCAATCAAGGGTCGTCCCGAGCAGAATGCTATCTCGACTCTGGCTGTCAGAAGTATGTCCAAGGCGCTCTATACAACCGACAATACGGGCCATTATGGTTTGGCCTTCAAATACTATACACACTTCACATCGCCCATCCGTCGCTATCCCGATATGATGGTGCATCGTCTGTTGGCGCGTTATCTGGCTGAAGGCAAGTCAGCCGATAAGGCTAAGCTGGAGGCGCAGTGTGTCTATGCCACCGAGCGCGAGATTGTGGCTTCGGAGGCCGAGCGCGCTTCGATCAAATACAAGATGGTGGAGTTTATGCAGGACAAGGTGGGCCAGATGTTCAAGGGTACAGTGTCGGGAATGAGCGAGTGGGGTATCTACGTCGAGCTTATCGATACACACATCGAGGGTATGGCCTATCTGCGTGATATTGAGGGTGATTACTATATGTATGACGAGGCTCGTTTCGAGGTCGTTGGTCGCAATTCGGGCCGTCGCATCGCCTTTGGCGAGGAGGTGTGGATTCGTGTCAAGGGTGTCGATATGCGCCGTCGTACCATCGATTTTGAACTCATCATCTCAAATAAGAAACGATGATGCGAGGCGAGGAGATTTTTTCAAAGGCGCGTGATCGCGCCACGCTCTCGCAAGAGGAGGCCTATTGGCTTTGGGACGAGGCTCCGTTGGAGCAGTTGGCTGCCGTTGCCGACGAGGTGCGCCGTCAGGTTGTTCCCGATGAGAGTGTTGTGACGTGGCAGATTGACCGCAATGTCAATATCACCAACGTCTGCATCTCGGGCTGCAAGTTCTGCAACTTCCATTGCAAACCCCATCAATCGGAGAGGGCCTTCATCACCACCATTGAGGAGTATCGCCAGAAGATTGATCGTATGCTGGAACTCGGTGGCGATCAGTTGCTTCTGCAAGGCGGTCTGCATCCCAAGCTCGGAATTGAGTTTTACGAGGAGCTCTTCTCGGAGCTCAAGCGATTGTATCCTGCGGTGCGACTTCACGCACTCGGTGCGCCCGAGGTTGCGCATATTGCACGCATCAGCAATCTTTCGACGCGCCAAACTCTGGAGCGATTGGTCGCAGCAGGCCTTGACTCGTTGCCCGGCGCCGGTGCCGAGATTTTGGACGAGCAGGTACGGCGCACGATTTCGCCCGCCAAGCCGAGCGCTCAGGAGTGGCTGGATGTTATGCACGAGGCGCACCAGATGAATCTTCCTACCTCGGCCACGATGATGTATGGCCACGTCGAGACACCCCATCAGCGCATCGACCATCTTCTCGCAATTCGTGATCTGCAGGCCCGTTGTCCCGAAGGAAATTGGGGCTTTATAGCCTTCATTCCGTGGATTTTCCGCTCGACGGGTACGCGCCTTGAGCAGGAGGGCGTACGGTCGCACTTTTCGCCACTGGAGTATATCCGCATTATTGCTGTCAGTCGTTTGATACTTAATAATATACGCAATATTCAAGCCTCGTGGCTTACTGTCGGCAAGGCAACGGCGCAGGTGGCGCTGCATAGCGGTGCGAACGATATGGGTTCGATAATGATTGAGGAGAATGTAGTTTCGAGTGCCGGAGCGAATAATCAGTTCGATGCCGAGGGTATCCAGCTAGCCATCCGTGAGGCAGGATTTACTCCCCGTTTGCGTGATCAGCTTTACCAGCCGAGGGAGTGGAAGGGGTAGAAAAAACGCTGTCGAGTAATAAATTTGCTCCAAGAGCGTGTTAATTAATTAAAATTAATTACCTTTGCACTCCGAAAATGAGACTTTGAAAAGAAAAATCGAATAAACAGATAGAAAATTATGAAAATTACAAGAGAACAGCGTGAGGTAGGTACCTCGGTTTTGAAGGTTGTCGTAGGCGAGGCTGATTACGGCGAGGCAGTTGATAAGGCACTGCGTGAGTACAAGCGTAAGGTGAATGTTCCCGGATTCCGTCCCGGTATGGTTCCTATGGGCGTTGTACGCAAGATGTACGGTAAGGGCGTTGTAGCCGAGCAGGCTTACAAGTTGGCCTCTAACTCAGTATTCGAGTATCTGCAGAAGGAGAATATCGACTACGTTGGCGATGTTATCCCCTCAGAGGAGCAGGGCGACTTCGATTTCGACAACAACACCGAGCACGAGTTTATGTTTGAGATCGGTGAGGCTCCCAAGATTGAGATGGAGCTCACGAAGGATGACAAGCTCACCTACAACAAGATCAAGGTTGAGGCAGAGATCTTCGAGGCTTACAAGGACAACTACCTGCGTCGCTACGGCCGCTTGGTAGATGTAGAGAAGGTTGAGAAGGACGAGGCTCTGACCGTAACGCTCGACAATGGCGATATGCGCATCGAGGGCGCTTACCTCGGTTTGATCTCGATGAGCGACGATGAGCGTAAGCCTTTCGAGGGTAAGAAGGTAGGCGATACGATGGAGATCGACGTAAACGAGGTTTACAAGTCGGCTTCACAGCGTGCTTCAATCCTTCAGGTTAAGGAGGATGAGTTGGAGACAATCAACCCCAAGTTCACCGCTGAGATTACGCAGATCCGTCAGTTCGCTAACCCCGAGCTTAACGAGGAGTTCTTCAAGATGGCTTTCCCCGAGGGCAATGTAAAGAGCGAGGAGGAACTTGACAACTATCTCGTAGCCGAGGTAGAGAAGGAGCTGGCTCG
>JAFOEH010000199.1 GCA_017380275.1 Alistipes sp. | reverse complement strand
GACTTCTCACAGGAGGCTAACACCCAGGAGGCTCCCGCAAACGCTATTCCCGACGCTTGGGAGGGTGTGGACATCGCTTCACAGGGTAAGGAGCTCTTCCGCAAGGAGATTTTGGAGTGCAAGACTATCCTCTGGAATGGTCCCGTTGGCGTATTCGAGATGGATAAGTTCGCAACCGGTTCACGCGCTGTAGCTGAGGCTATCGCCGAGGCAACGGCTCAGGGTGCTTTCTCACTGATCGGTGGTGGCGACTCAGTAGCTTGTATCAACAAGTTCGGTTTGGCCGACAAGGTATCTTACGTATCAACTGGTGGTGGTGCACTTCTGGAGTATATGGAGGGTAAGGTATTGCCGGGCGTAGCTGCTATCCGCAAGTAAAAATTATTTCTCGTGGTGTTTTCTGCGTTACGCTTGCGTCATAATTGCTCACATACGCCAAAGTATGCTCCGCATTATGCCGCTGCGCAAGCCTTGAAAACACTCACGACAAATGAATTTTCAAGAGGGGAAGGAGGTTTGGAAATTTTCAAACCGACTAACCTGAAACATAAACGAAATTTTGAATTTTGAATTCTTAATTTTGAATTTTAAGGGTCGAGTCCTCTCGGCCCTTATTTTGATTTTGACTAAGTAAATGAAGATGCGTCGCAAGGAGTTCATACAATATCTCTCGAGCGGAATACTGCTCCTGGCCGTGGGACGTCTGCCCCAGGCGCAGGCTGCACCTCGTCGAACACTGCGCTTTGGCGTTCTGACCGACACCCACTATGCCGACCGCCCGACAGCGGGCACGCGCCACTATGCCGACTCGCTGCAAAAGGTGGATGAGGCTATCGAGGCTTTCAATCGTGCAAAGGTAGATTTCGTCATCGAGCTTGGCGACCTGAAGGATATGGATGCGAAGGGTACGCCGGAGCTTACGCTCCGTTACCTGGACTCCATCGAGCAGCGTCTGCGACGCTTCGATGGGCCTCTGTATCACGTTCTGGGTAACCACGATATGGATTGCATCACCAAGGAGGAGTTCCTCGCCCACACCTCGAACGCTGGCCGGGCCAATGGCCGCGCCTACTACTCATTCGAGGTGCAGGGGGTGCGTTGCATAGTCCTCGATGCCAACTTCAACGCCGATATGACACCCTACTCGCGTGGCAACTTCGACTGGCGTGTGGCCAACATCCCCACAGAGCAGCTCGACTGGCTCGATGGGGAGCTGACAAGACATCGCCGCCAGCCGACCATCATCTTCCTGCACCAGATGCTCGACAGCTTCTCCGACATCAACAAGGACCTCTGCGTCAAGAATGCCGACAAGGCCGTGGAGATTATCGAGCGTCACGAGCAGGTGCTGGCCGTCATTCAAGGACACCACCATCCGGGACACTACAGCTTCCGCCGAGGTGTTCATTACCTGACGCTCAACGGAATGATCGAGCAGGCTGCGCCCACGAACTCTTATGCCATCGTCGAGGTGCGTCCCAGCGGTGATATCTCGGTCGATGGGTTCAAGTCGTGCCCCGACCGCGAGTTATCACGTCAGAAATAGGACTCAATAACAAATAGATGAATATGAAAAAGTTTTTATTAACCCTTTCAACCGTTGCCCTTATGGCAAGTTGTAACCAGAAAAAGGCAGAGACAGTGCCCGCCATCGACCGTGCAAACTTCGATGAGACGGTGGCTCTGAACGAAGATTTTTATCAGTACGCCACAGGCGGCTGGCAGAAGGCCAACCCCCTCACGCCCGAGTACTCACGCTACGGCGTGTTCGAGGTGCTGGCAAAGAACAATGAGTTGCAGATCAACGAGCTCTTCTCGGCTATGCTCGAGAGCAAGGCCGAGGTGGGTACCGTCGAGCAGAAGATCGCCGACCTCTACACGATGGGCCTCGACTCAGTACGTCTTAACAACGAGGGCGTAGCTCCCGTCAAGCGTGACGTGGAGCAGATTATGGCTCTCACAACTCCGCAGGAGCTCTCGATCGCTGTGGCTCGCATCCACGAGGCGGCAGGCAGCCCCCTGTTCGGATTGTACGTTGGTGCCGACCTGATGAACTCTAACATCAACATCCTCAACATCGACCAGTCGGGCCTCGGTTTGGGTAACCGCGACTACTACCTCGATAAGGAGAACGCCGACAAGCGCGAGGGCTACACCAAGTGGCTCACCAAGGCATTCTCGCTTCTGGGCTGGAACGACGCTGCGGAGAAGGCTCAGGCCGTGCTGCAGATGGAGACCCGTATGGCCGAGGCGTTCCGCTCGAATGTGGAGCTGCGCGACGTTACGGCAAACTACAATCCGATGACCCGCGAGGAGTTCACAAAGCGTTACTCGGCTTTCGACTGGACTGCCTACTTCGCTGAGATGGGCATCGGCTCATTCGACAAGATCGCCGTAGGTCAGCCCGAGGTTTTGGATCGCGTATTCTCGCTCTTCCAGAAGGAGGATATCGAGACCGTGAAGGCATACCTCGTAGCAAGCGTAATGTCGAGTGCAGCGGGTTACTCGGGCGATGAGCTCTACGCCGCTTACTTCGACTTCTTCGGTCGTCAGATGTCAGGTCAGGAGGAGATGCGTCCCCGCTGGAAGCGCGCTATGGCTGTGCCCAACCGCATCCTGGGCGAGGCTGTGGGCGAATTGTACGTTAAGAAGTACTTCCCCGAGAGCGACAAGCAGCGTATGCAGCAGATCGTGAAGAACCTTCAGGTGGCACTCGGCCAGCACATCGACAATCTGGAGTGGATGTCAGCCGAGACCAAGGCAAAGGCTCACGAGAAGCTCAACACCTTCACCGTTAAGATCGGCTACCCCGACAAGTGGAAGGATTACTCGTCACTCCGCATCGATCCCAAGCTCTCGTACTGGGAGAATATCAAGCGCG
>JAFOEH010000198.1 GCA_017380275.1 Alistipes sp. | reverse complement strand
GATCCTTACTACACCACTTCAAAAAAATACCCCTACCTCACGTCCAAGGCAGGGGTATTTAATTTTCTCTATTTTTAATGTCTTACCACGCGGTGTCCGAATGGCAGAAGCGCATAAAGCATTAACTTAAAGTGCTGCAATCCGAATGGTATTCCGATTATCGTGCAGCAGAATGCAATTCCGAGTGCCATATGCGACAGCGCAACCTCAATTCCTCCGAACACTATCCACAGCACATTCATAACTATCTGCAGACATCCCGTAGCGTTGTCCATCGGTTTCACGTCGCCGCCGAACGGCCATAGCGCGAACATTCCGAGTCGCATAATCTGCACGCCAAAGGGTATTCCCACAATCGTCAGACACAGCACCAGTCCGCCGATTAGGTATCCGAGCGAAATCAACAGGCCGCCAAATACCACCCAAATGATGTTTCCGATAAGTCTCATAGTCGTAAATTTGTTTTGGTTATGCACAAATATACGAAAATAATCCTTATCCAATCAGGAATTCAAACAAAGTTGGGTTTGCGTTTAGATACTGATAGTCGATGCAATGCTCGTGCATACGTTGCGTCAGCCCCGCGAAATCGTCTGGATTCTGCAGCTCGATACCGATCAGCACAGGCCCTTTTTCGCGGTTGGTCTTCTTCTTGTACTCGAAGTAGGTGATATCGTCATTTGGTCCCAGTACATTGGTTACGAAGTTGTGCAGCGCTCCGGCACGTTGTGGGAAACGCACCACGAAGTAGTGCTTCAGCCCCTCGAACAGGAGCGAGCGCTCCTTTATATCCTCCATCCTGACAATATCGTTGTTGCTTCCGCTCACCACGCACACAACGTTCTTGCCCTTGATCTGCTCACGGTAGTAGTCCAGCGCGCTTATACTGAGCGCACCTGCAGGCTCAACCACGATTGCGTCGAAGTTGTACAACTCGAGAATTGTCGTACATACCTTACCCTCTGGCACGACCACGATATCATCCAGCACCTCGCGGCAAATATCGAACGTGAGATCTCCCACGCGCTGCACAGCAGCACCATCGACAAACTTTTCGATATGCTCCAACTCGGTCACCTCGCCTCGCTCGAATGATAGCTTCATTCCTGCAGCACCCGCAGGCTCTACGCCTATAATCTTCGTCTGGGGCGACATCTGGCGAAAGACGCTACCCACACCTGAGGCCAGTCCGCCTCCTCCGATGGGTACGAAAACATAGTCAATCGGTGCGCTGCTCTGCTGCAGAATCTCCAGGCCGACTGTACCTTGTCCCTCGATGATCTTTGCATCGTTGAAGGGCGGAATGAAGGTCTTGCCCTCATCCTCACACGCCTTCACAGCGGCGGCATTGGCCTGATCGAACGTATCGCCTGCCAGAACCACCTCGACAAACTTGCCACCGAACATCTTCACCTGATTGATCTTCTGCTTGGGCGTTGTGACCGGCATAAAAATCTTACCCTCGATGCCCAATCGGTTGCACGACAGGGCTACTCCCTGAGCGTGGTTTCCTGCGCTGGCGCACACTATGCCGCGAGCGGTCTGCTCCGCAGAGAGCGAACGAATCATATTGTATGCTCCGCGAATCTTGTACGAGCGTACCATCTGCAAATCCTCGCGCTTGAGCTGTACATCTGCTCCGTAACGCTCCGTCAGGTTGCGATTCTGCATCAGCGGCGTGGGCGATAGAAGTTCGCGCAACGTATGCTCCGCAGCCATAACATCGTTCAGTGCGGGGAAATATCTCTGTTGGTTATCCATAGTCTAAATATTCTTAGCGATAAAGTCGCCCACCTCGGTAGTCGATGATGGTTTCACACCCTCGGGGGCAATATCCTCGGTTACGACATTCTGCTCGATAGAGAGGTCTACGGCGCGGCGAATTGCAGCTCCAGCCTCCATATCCGAGAATGCGTACTCGAACATCATAGCGGCCGAAAGAATCGTTGCAATTGGGTTTGCGATATTCTTGCCGGCAGCCTGCGGATATGAGCCGTGAATAGGCTCAAATAGCGACGTGCCAGTGCCAATCGAAGCCGAGGGCAGCAGACCGAGCGAGCCTGTGATTACGCTCGCCTCATCGGTCAGTATGTCGCCGAACATATTCTCCGTCACCACAACGTCAAAGTGGCGGGGCTGCTGAATGATCTTCATTGCAGCGTTGTCCACAAACATATACTCAACCTCCACCTCGGGATAATCCTTCTCCATCGCCTTGGCTGTCTCACGCCACAGACGCGACGTTGCCAGTACGTTGGCCTTATCCACTACGGTGAGCTTACGGCGACGCTTCGCTGCATACTCGAATCCGAGGCGACAGATGCGCTCAATCTCCTCGCGCGTATATACGCAGGTGTCGTACGCAGTCTGCCCATCCTCCGAGCGGCCCTGCGGACGACCAAAGTAGAGGCCTCCCGTCAGCTCACGGATGCAGATAAAGTCAGCACCCTCGACCAGATCGTGACGCAGGGGCGAGCGATGCAGTAGCGATGCAAAGGTGTTAACGGGGCGCAGGTTGGCGTACAAGCCGAGCTTCTTGCGCATAGCCAGCAGACCCTGCTCGGGACGCACCTTCGCCTCGGGATTATTGTCGAAACGAGGGTCGCCGATAGCGCCAAACAGCACTGCATCGGCAGCCATACATATCTGGTGAGTCGACTCGGGGTATGGATCTCCCACGGCATCAATAGCGGCTGCACCGACAATTGCAGGGGTGTACTCCACCTTGTAACCGAACTTTGCAGCTACAGCATCAACGACCTTAACAGCTTGAGCCACAATTTCGGGGCCGATACCATCGCCCGAAAGAACGGCAATTTTAATCTCTTTCATTATTTACTGTGATAAATTATCTCTTCTCAAAACTCTCAATCTCCTCGCGGATGCTCACCAAAAAATCTACATCGTCGTATCCGCTCATAAGACACTGCTTCTTGTATGGCGCAATCTCGAACGACTCTTTCAGATCCGTTCCGACGATCTGAATCGTCTGCGCAGGCAGGTCAATATCTACCTCCATCGTAGGATCAACTTCGGCGGCTTTGAATATGGCCGAGAGCATCTCATCGCTCACCACAACGGGCAGCAGCCCATTGTTGAGCGCGTTGTTACGGAAAATATCGGCGAAGAAGCTCGACACTACAGCGCGGAATCCCGCTCCGTCGATGGCCCAGGCTGCGTGCTCGCGGCTCGAACCGCAACCGAAGTTTTTGCCCGCTACCAGAATCTCACCCTTATATCGGGGCGAGTTCATCACAAAATCCTCCTTCGGATTGCCCTCCTTGTCGAAGCGCCAGTCGCGGAAGAGATTCTCGCCGAATCCCTCGCGTGTTGTAGCTTTCAGGAATCGGGCGGGGATAATCTGATCGGTGTCTATGTTTTCGATCGGCAGAGGTACTACCGTCGAGCGAAGTGTAGTGAATTTCTGTCTCATAACTCTTTGCTATAAACGGTTTTACATCATCGTGCGCGGGTCTGTAACAACTCCCGTCACGGCTGCCGCAGCAGCCACCAGCGGACCTGCTAGCAGTGTGCGTGACGCAGGGCCCTGACGACCTTCGAAGTTGCGATTTGACGTTGCGACACAATATTTACCTGCAGGAATCTTGTCCTCATTCATCGCAAGGCACGCCGAACATCCCGGCTGGCGAAGCTCGAATCCTGCCTGCTCTAAAATATCCTTCAAACCCTCTTCGATAGCCAGTCGCTCCACCTCTTTCGAGCCGGGCACGATCCACGCCGTTACACCCTCGGCCTTGTGGCGGCCCTTGACGAAGTTGGCAAAGGCGCGCAAATCCTCAATTCTACCATTGGTGCAGCTGCCGACAAAGACGTAGTCGACCTTCTTGCCTATCATCTTCTCGCCCTCTGCAAAACCCATATACTCAAGCGCTTTGGCGTACGAGGCCTTCGATGCCGAGTCCATACCCTCCGACGAGGGGATCTCGCCACCGATGGCAATGCCCATACCCGGGTTTGTGCCGTATGTGATCATCGGCTCGATGTCGGCAGCATCGAAGGTAATCTCCTTGTCAAATACCGCATCATCCTCCGAACGGAGTTTGCTCCAGCGCTCAACCGCAGCATCCCACTCTTCGCCCTGAGGTGCGAACTCGCGGCCCTTCAGATAGTCGAACGTGGTCTGGTCGGGGGCAATCATACCGCCTCGCGCACCCATCTCGATACTCATATTGCAGATGGTCATTCGCGCCTCCATCGAGAGCGAACGTATTGCCGAGCCGGCAAACTCCACGAAGTGCCCTGTTCCGCCGCCCGTTCCGATCTTCGAAATGATGTAGAGGATGATATCCTTCGAGCATACGCCCTTGCGCAGCTCTCCCTCCACGTTGATACGCATACTCTTTGGCTTCGACTGCAGAATGCACTGCGACGCCAGAGCCATCTCCACCTCGCTCGTTCCGATACCGAACGCTACGCAACCCAACGCTCCGTGAGTCGAGGTGTGGCTGTCGCCGCACACGATGGTCATTCCGGGCTGTGTAAGTCCCGTCTGCGGGCCGATGACGTGTATAATGCCGTTGTGAGCCTCTCTAATGGGGAAGATTCGGATTCCATTCTCGGCGCAGTTGCGCTCGAGTGTCGCCACCTGCTCGGCCGACTGTGGTTCCGCAATTGGCAGATGCTGATTCTTTGTGGGGATATTGTGGTCGGGACTTGCCGTCACCTGCTCGGGACGGAAGACCTCGATTCCACGACGGCGCAAGCCCGCAAATGCCTGCGGACTTGTCACCTCGTGAATATATTGACGGTCGATGTAGAGCACGCACGATCCGCCGTCGATTGTGCGGACGGTGTGCGCATCCCAGATCTTATCGAAAAGTGTATTCATCCTTATGCGATTTTTGAAATTGCGTCGATGAACGACTCCACCGAAGCCGTTACGATGTCGGTGTTAGCGCCGAAACCGTGATACATCTTGCCCTTGTGCGAGATCGACATATGCACCTTACCCAGGTCGTCGCTACCACGCGTAATGGCCTGAATGAGGAACTCCTCGATATGCACGCGACGCTTCGTGATGTTCTTGACAGCCGTGATAGCTGCATCTACGGGTCCGTTTCCGCAAGCCGTCTCGGTGAATGTATCGCCATCGAAACTGATCTGAACGGTAGCTGTCGGCACGGTCGATTTACCGCAGACAATCTGCAGACCTGTGAGCTGAATACTCATTCGGCGACGCGAAGCGGCCGTTCCGATAAGTACCTCCAGATCTCGCGTAGTGATCATCTTCTTCTTGTCGGCCAACTCCAGGAAACGCTGATAGATCTCGTCCAGCTCCTCACCCTCGGGCGAGTAACCAATCTCCGCGAGGTGGTGCTTCAGCGCCGCGCGGCCGCTACGAGCCGTCAGCACGATGCTCGACTGATCTACACCCACATCCTCGGGATCGATAATCTCGTATGTCTCGCGGCTCTTCAGCACGCCATCCTGATGTATTCCCGACGAGTGTGCAAATGCGTTGCGACCTACGATGGCCTTGTTTGCCTGCACGGGCATACGCATCAGATTCGATACGAGCTTGCTGGTGGTGATAATCTGCTTGGAGTCGATACCCACCTCAAAATCGAGGTTCGAGTGGCACTTGATAGCCATCACAACCTCCTCCAGCGCGGTGTTGCCCGCTCTCTCGCCCAGACCGTTGATCGTAACCTCCACCTGACGCGCACCATTCTGTACGGCAGCCAGCGTGTTTGCCGTTGCCATACCCAGATCGTTGTGGCAGTGTGTTGAGATTATAGCTTTGTCGATGTTGGGGACATTGTTCTTCAGATAGGCAATCTTTGCACCATACTCGTTGGGCAGACAGTAACCCGTCGTGTCGGGAATATTCACCACCGTAGCACCTGCTGCAATTACAGCCTCCACGATGCGAGCCAGGAACTCCTCATCGGTGCGACCTGCATCCTCGGCGTAGAACTCCACGTCATCGACAAATCGACGCGCATACTTCACAGCCTCTACGGCCTGCTCCATCACCGTCTCGGGTGTCATACGCAGCTTCTCATAGATGTGATACTGCGATGTTCCGATACCCGTGTGAATACGGCCACGCTTGGCGAACTGCAGCGACTCTGCCGCCACGTCAATATCCTTCTTGACGGCGCGCGTGAGGGCGCAAATCGTGGGGTTTGTCACCGCCTTCGAGATCTCCACCACCGAGTTGAAATCACCCGGCGACGAGATCGGAAAGCCAGCCTCTATGATATCCACGCCCAGCTTCTCGAGTTGTCGGGCCACCTCGATTTTCTCGATGGTGTTTAGCTGACAACCCGGCACCTGCTCGGCATCGCGGAGCGTAGTATCGAAGATATATACTTTTTCACTCATACTCTTTTCAAAGGGTATAAATCCTAAGCGGCCACCGATGAGGATGTCCGCTTAGGAGTGATTAATCAAATCGTTTAATTAGTTGTTCTCGGGGCGGAGCTTACGTACCACAGCACCTGCCTGCCACATCTCTGTCTCGCGCATCTCGCGGAGCTCCTCCTCCAGCTTCTGACGGTAGTCGGGCTGTGAGTTAGTGTCGATACTACGCTGAGCCTCGTTACCGCAAGCAACCTCGTTGTACAGATCCTCGAATACGGGCATCGTAGCGTCGCGGAACTTCTTCCACCAGTCCAGAGCACCGCGCTGTGCGGTGGTTGAGCAGTTTGCGTACATCCAATCCATACCGTTTCCACAAATATAATATTTTATATTTGCATTTTTTATTTTACTCAAGGCTCTAATCACAACCTCATGATTTTTTCTCTTACTCAATTC
>JAFOEH010000026.1 GCA_017380275.1 Alistipes sp. | reverse complement strand
GAGAGTGAACTGGGGAAAGGTACCACCATCCGCGTGCTGTTTTAGTGGACTTGATTTAGGAGATTTGTTTACAAATCTCCTTTTTTGTGGCATAATCGGAAAGATAATGATAGTTGTAAGAAAGAGGCGAAAGAAATGTATCAGGAAATATCACAGTTACTGATGTATGGAGATCTCCCGGAGGATTCCATCCTCTATCAGATGGGAGAGATTTTTGGAAATTACGAGACCGGTGAATACAATAAGACCGGCCTGGTGCGTGACATTAACACACAGGTGAAGCGTATTCTGAAGGTGGCGACGGATTATGGTTTTGACGATAATCTGTGGCATAATTACCTGACCTTTTTCCTTATGATGAGCGAGAATCCCTTCAGCATGACCTGCGAGAAGGTTGGAGCCAGCGATGGCAGTGTCAATGTGCTGGTACAGAATGATTTCCGTATTTTTAAGGAACTGTTTGACTATGATTTTAGACCCATCGAAAAGGATCTGGGTAGTGCGTTGTCGGATGCCTTCCCCGCTCCGGATGACGAAGATGATGGAGATGATGAATATTAATAGAAACTACTGAAGATGGAAGATATAATGAACGAACTCTCAATGCCCAAGCAGTCGAATTCGATTATCACGGTAATCGGCGTGGGCGGTGCTGGCGGTAATGCGCTGAACTATATGTGGAAGATGGGTATCAAGGATGTGAATTTCCTGGCCTGCAACACCGATCAGCGTGCGCTGGACAACCTCGACATCCCGAAGGAGAACAAGATCGTGATGGGCCCCGGTCTGGGTGCAGGCAACGACCCCGAGGAGGGCCGCCGTCTGGCTACCGAGTCGATCGACTTGATCAAGCAGCACCTCGAGGCCAACGACACGAAGATGGTCTTCATCGCCGCAGGTATGGGTGGTGGTACGGGTACGGGTGCTTCGCCCGTGATTGCCAAGCTCACGCACGATATGGATATCCTGACCGTTGCCAACGTAACCTCGCCCCTGCTGTGGGAGGGCCCCACGCGCTACGATCAGGCGCAGCGCGGTATTGAGGAGTTGCGCAAGTACGTCGATTCGCTGCTGGTTATCGACAACGAGAGCATCATCGAGCAGTTTGGCAACCTGCCTATGTCGAAGGCTTTCAGCAAGGCTGACGACATCTTGGCCTCGGCCACGAAGGGTATCGCCGAGATTATCACCGTTGAGTCGGCCTTCATCCGTGTCGATTATGCCGATTTGCGCCGTGTGATGAAGGGTAGCGGTCGCGCCCATATGGGTGTGGCTACGGCCGAGGGTGAGGATCGTGCCCGCGAGGCGGCTCGCCGTTCACTCTGCTCGCCGCTGCTGAATAGCAACCTTATCTCGGGAGCGAAGAAGATTCTGCTCAGCATCGCTGCCGCCAGTGTCGATGACATCAGCTACAAGGAGGCTATGGAGGTTCTGCGTTATATCCAGACCTACGCCAGCTACACCGACGATGAGACGGGTACGGAGCACAAGGCCGACATCATCTGGGGTGCGAGCCAGAAGCCTCTGCCCGATGGTGTGCTGGAGGTTATCGTAGTGGCGACGGGTTTTGACGACAACGAGCCCGTGCTCTCGCGCCAGAAGCCTGTGGCACCCTTTGAGGATATGGAGATCGAGGTTGAGCCTATAAAGGATCCCGTTCCTCCCGTTGCGCCTATGCCACAGCGTCCTGCGGGCCCTGCCGTGCTGGAGCGCAAGCCTTCGAAGTATGAGAATATCGAGACCGAGCTTCGCATCCCCTCGTTCCGCCGTCGCAACGTCGAGTTGAAGGTGGGCGAGAGCTCTTCGCGCCGCCGTGAGGTGTTGCAGGAGGAGCAGCCGGAGCCTGCGGCAAACGATAATAAGCTATTCTAAACCCTCGGTAGTTGGAAGCATTAGGCGTTATATATGAGGGTTTTACGCTGACGGCAGCAGTGTCGTTGGTCGTGTCGGTGTTGCTGTTGGCAATCTCGGCGCTGGTGTCGGGCTCGGAGGTGGCATTCTTCTCGCTCACCTCGCGCGATCAGCAGGCGATGCGTAGCGAGGGTAATGGCCGCGATCAGGCGGTGTTGTCGCTGCTGGAGGATATCGATTCGCTGTTGGCGACAATTCTCGTTACGAACAATCTGGTCAATATCTGCATCGTAATCCTCACGTCGAACATCATCGACACACTCTTCACGTTCCATAGCGGCACGTTCGAGTTCGTCGTCAAGTCGGTGCTCGTGACTTTCCTGCTGTTGCTCTTTGGCGAGATTCTGCCCAAGGTCTTCTCGCAGGGCAATCCGCGTGGTTTCGCCCGCTTTGTGGTCTATCCGATCAAGGTTTTCCGCATCATCTCATACCCCCTGTCGTACATCCTCGTGCGCACGGGTGGCCGCCTGAGCCGTATGGCGTCGCGTGGCGCGGAGATCTCGATGGAGGAGCTGGCCGATGCGGTGGATCTGGCGCGTGGCTCATCGCCGCAGGAGCATCAGATGTTGTCGGGAATCGTCAATTTTGTCAATACCGAGGTCGAGGAGATTATGCGCCCGCGCATCGACATCGTGGCCGTCGAGCTGACTTCGACCTACGAACAGGTGAAGGCTGTGATTATCGAGTCGGGTTACTCGCGCATACCCGTCTATGATGAGGATCTGGATAATATCAAGGGTGCTTTGTATGTAAAGGATCTTCTGCCGCACATCAACAGCGGCGACGAGTTCGGTTGGCAGCAGCTGCTACGACAGATCTACTTCGTACCCAAGCACAAGAAGATTGATGATCTGCTGCGCGACTTCCAGGAGAACAAGATTCACGTCGCCATCGTCGTGGACGAGTACGGCGCAACGCAGGGACTTGTCTCGCTGGAGGATATTCTGGAGGAGGTCGTGGGCGAGATTTCCGACGAGAGCGACGAGGACGAGAGCTTCTACGAGCGCATAGACGCAAATACATATATATTTGATGGTAAGACACATATCGTTGATTTCGAGCGTGTGCTCCGTTGCGAGGAGGATCTCTTCTCAGATGTGCAGGGGCGTGCCGAGACTCTGGCGGGATTGATGCTGGAGCTAAGGCGCGATCTGCTCCGTAAGGGCGATATGGTCGAGGCTCACAACGTGCGTTTCACGGTGCAAAATATGGACGGCCACCGTGTCGATAAGATCAAAGTCGTCGTTGGCCAGAGCGATGAGTAGCAAGGCGCAAGCGTTGAGTTGCGGCGTCGAGAGGCTTCCCATCGGGGACGAAGCGCTGTTGCTCATAGCCCCCGTGGGCGATATTGAGGAGCTGGAGCGAGAGGCCACCGAGCAGGAGCTGCTCTCCATCAAGGGCATAAGCTCACCCCATCGGCAGGCTGAGCGATTGTCGTGGAGGAGGGCGCTGCGTAAGGGCATAGGCGAGGGCATAATAATAGAGTACGACCAGCACGGCGCTCCCGTCATCAAAAATTCCCAATACAAACATATCTCCGTTTCGCACTGCCGCGACCGCGTGGCGGTGTTGCTATCGGCGCGCGAGTGTGGCGTCGATATCGAGTGCCGCGACCGCAGATTTTCGGCCATTGCCGAGCGATACCTCACCGAGGAGGAGCATCTCGTAGCCTCGAAGGCGAACTTCGATCGTCAGACATTCCTCGCCCTTGCGTGGTCGGCCAAGGAGGCTCTGTATAAGATGTTGCGTCGCGAGGGGGTGGATCTGTGCAGGGATCTGCGCATCGTTGCAATCTCACCGAAGCAGCAGTCGATCGTGGCCGAGGCCTATGGTGAGCGGGTCGAACTACGTTACATATTGGACTGTGGCCATCAAATAGTCTATGCCATAAAAAAAGAGAATCACAATATAGAATAACGAGCCAAAAAAATTAGTACCTTTGCCGAGTATGAGAGAGAATCAGGATTCCCCGTTGTCGTTGGGCACCGACTCGTTGTCGCGGTTGTTGATGCGTTACGCACTGCCTGCCATCATTGCGCAGGTGGCGGCTTCGCTCTATAACATCGTCGATAGCATCTTCGTCGGTCAGGGCGTAGGCCCAATGGCCATCACGGGATTGGCACTGACGATGCCTATGATGAACCTCTCGGCCGCCTTTGGCGCTATGGTGGGTGCCGGCTCGGCCGCCCTCACGTCGATACGTCTGGGCCAGGGCAACAAGACCGCTGCCGAGAATATTCTCGGTAATGTGGTGCTGCTGAACGTCGTGCTCGGTATGATCATTATGGTCTTCGGCCTTGTCTATATCGACGAGCTGTTGTACTTCTTCGGTGCGAGCGAGCAGTCGATTCCCTATGCGCGTGAGTATATGCGCATCATCCTCTACGGAAATACCATTACACACCTCTTCCACGGCCTGAATAATATGATGCGCGTGGCAGGATATCCCAATAAAGCAATGATTATCACCATCGTATCGGTGATACTTAATGCAATCCTCGATGCTGTCTTTATCCTATGGCTCGACTGGGGTATCGCCGGCTCGGCGTGGGCGACGGTCATTTCGCAGACCGTGTCGCTGGTGTTGCTCGTCGGCCACTTCCTCAAGCCCGATAGTTTCCTGCGATTCCGCTCCACGGCGTTCCGTTTCCATTGGGATATTGTGAAGGGAATCCTCACCATCGGTATGGCTCCCTTTATGATTCAGTCGTGCGCCTGCGTGGTTGTGATTCTGGTCAATACGACGCTGCGCAACTATGGCGGCGACCTCTCAATCGGTGCTTACGGCATCGCCAACCGAGTGGCTTTCCTCTTCACGATGGTGGTGATGGGATTCACGCAGGGTATGCAGCCCATCGTGGGTTACAACTACGGAGCGCGTAAGTACGACCGTGCACTCAAGACGATGTGGATGACTGTCGGCTGGTCGGTGGCTACTACGACGCTCGGATTCGTCATCTGCGAGGCTTTCCCCTACGAGGTGGTGCGCCTGTTCGTGAGCGAGGATGGATCGGGCAACGCAACGGAGCTGATCGAGGCCTCGGCGCGCGGACTCAGAATTTTGGTACTGATGCTTCCCATTGTGGGATTCAATATCGTTGCAGGTAACTTCTTCCAGCACATCGGCAAGCCCAAGCGTGCGATACTGCTCTCGGTGGCTCGCCAGATGCTCTTCATCGTGCCGTTACTCTTCATTCTGCCGCCGAAGTTGGGTGTCGATGGCGTGTGGTACTCGATTCCGATTGCCGACTTTACCTCGACGCTTTTGGCCGCAGTGTTGTTGGCTATTCAGGTGCGTAAGCTACGTCGCAATCCGTCGGCTGAGGTCTCTATTTAGAGGTGATAGGGAGGTAGGGAGCTGCTGCTGGGCAAAAAACGGTAGGCAATGTTATTCCTGCGTATCAGCTTAATTTTACATTATGCATTACAACAAAAGGCCACCCCCGTAGGAGTAGCCTTTCTGCCCCGAGGGGCTATCACTTAATACTTAAGAATACTATCTCTTCTTCTTGGGTGCCGCGTTGACAATCTCGACGCACTCCTCGTAGCTCATCTGCTCAGGCTTGCGGTCTGCGGGCATACGGTAGTTCTTGCCCTTGTAGGCGATGTAGGCACCGTAGCGGCCATTCTTGATTACCATATCCTTATCCTCTGCGAAGCTCTTCAGCGGCATTGCGGCAGCAGCTGCGGCCTGCTTGTTCTGCTCGATAAGCTCCACAGCGCGCTCATACTGCAGCGTGTAGGGGTCGTCGCCCTTCTGCAACGATGCGAACGAGTTGCCGTAGCGGACGTAGGGGCCGAACTTACCGATGCCGACCATCAGATCCTCGCCCTCGAACTTACCCAGGCAACGTGGCAGTGCAAAGAGCTCGAGAGCCTCTTCGAGCGTGATCGACTCGATGAGCTGTCCCTTCTTGAGCGATGCGAAGCGGTTCTTCTCTCCCTCGCCAGCGACAATCTCAACCATCGGGCCGTAGCGACCTATGCGTGCGCGCACCTCGTGGCCCGTCGAGGGGTCGATGCCGATGACACGCGTCTGTGACGACTTGGTGGTCTGCGTCTCGATGGCGCGATCGACCATCGTGTGGAACGGTGAGTAGAAGCGCTTGATCATCTCGCCCCACGTCATCTCGCCATTGGCGATGTGGTCGAACTCCTTCTCCACGCTTGCCGTGAAGTTGTAGTCCATAATCTGCGCAAACTGCGTCTCGAGGTAGTCGTTCACGACCATACCTATGTCGGTCGGAGCCAGGCGATTCTTCTCCTTGCCATAGTTCTCCGTCAGGGTCTTTCCCGTCAGGCGGCCCGTGGCCGAGAGCGTCAGCGCCTCGTACGAACGCTTCTGACCCTCCTTGTTCTGCTTAACGACGTAGCCGCGATTGATGATCGTGGTGATGGTGGGTGCGTAGGTCGAAGGACGACCGATGCCCAGCTCCTCCAGTCGCTTCACGAGCGAAGCCTCGTTGTAGCGCGCGGGGGCCATCGTGAAACGCTCCGTAGCTACGATCTGTCCCGAACGCACACCCTGGCCAACCTCCATCTTCGGGAGGATTGCCTCGCTGCTCTCCGTGGGCTGCTCGTCATCGGTTGATTCTGAATACAAGCGCAGGAAACCGTCGAAACGAACGACCTCACCCGTAGCTACAAACTGCCACTTGGTGCCATCCATATTGATCGTTATAGATGAGCGATCCACCTCGGCAGCAACCATCTGCGAGGCTACCGTGCG
>JAFOEH010000197.1 GCA_017380275.1 Alistipes sp. | reverse complement strand
CAAGAAGGGTATTGAAGTTCACGAGGTGTCGGAGGAGCAGGCTCGCCAGATGGCGGAGGCTGTTGGGGCTGAATATCAGATTGTCTATCACGGTAGCGGAGCGAAGTTTGATCGTTTCGATCACTCGTTTATGGGCACGGGCGAAGGTGCACAAGCCTACGGTTGGGGTACGTATGTAACCCAAGTAGAGGGGATTGGCAAGACCTATGCGCGTGTTTCGTTGAGAAAACTGCAGTTAGAGTTGGATTTGAGCCGAGAGTTAGAGCATTTGCCTTATACGAGCGGTGAGGTGAGAATTTGGGTGGAGGAGATGATTGCCAAACTCCAAAAAGAATTGGCGGAGATTGGGTCAGGTCGCTATCTATATTCGGTCGATATTATTGACAACCTCACCCCTGATACCTATATCTCTTGGGAGGGTGTTGTAGATGACGAGGTGATTGATCGTATGCAAGAAAAACTTACCGAGGAGTATGGCGAGGATGTCGCATTGACCGCAAATCTCAAATACGGACAATCGGGGCGACATTTCTATCAAAAATTAGAGCGAGCCTTAGATTCGGATCGTGCAGCTTCGGAGTTCTTGCACCGCAATGGCTTTGTCGGCATTGAATACCCCGCACAGCACCTATCGGGTGGTCGCGCGGATAACGCCAAGAACTACGTAATCTTCAATGAAAATGACTTAAAGATTGTTGATCGTGTAGAGTTGTTCCAAGATGCAGAGGGTAAGATTTACGGCTGGGCTGTTGGTGGTGAAATCTATCTTACCCCCGATGGCTTGAATGCAAATACCGCAATCCACGAGTATTCGCACTTGTGGGTTGAGGCTTTGCGCAAGAAGGATAGTAAGAAGTGGGCCGAGATCAAATCACAACTCCAAGCGACTCCCTTCTGGCAGCAGGTGATCGACGATCCCAACTATGAGCGTATTCGTGAGAATGAGGACGCAGTAGCAAGTGAGGTATTGGCGCGCCTAACGGGCAAGAATGGCGCAGAGCGTTTGGCTTCCGAGGCTCAGCGCATTATCGACGCGGGTAATGGTAGTTTGTCGGCTCGCATTGAGGCTACGGCATTGGTGCAGCGTGTAAAGCGTCTGTTGCGTGATCTGTGGGCGTGGGTTGCTCGCAACATCTTCGGTGTAACCAACGAGGCTACGATTTCTCAACTTTCGGATATGGTAGTTGATGACCTGCTCGACGAGACTCCGCTCACCGACACCGAGAACTCACCTTTCGAGGCGATGTTCATTGGCGAGTTGGGAGCAAACGTCTTAGATATCGAGCAGAAGGTGTCGTATAGAATGGCGAATATGGACGTGGCTATGCAGATGGAGCAGGCGGGCAAGAGTCCCTTTGACATCAAGATCGCAACCGGTTGGGAGCGTGGTGCTGATGGTGAGTGGCGATACGAGATTAGCGACGCTGAGGCTCACCTGAACATCGAGGCTATGGCCGAGTTAAACCAACGCCTTGATAGCGGAGTGCGTCAGCGCAATGCGGATAAGTTGCGCCAATTCGAGCAGAATAATCCTTCACTGGCTAAGAAACGTCAAGAAATGATCGAGAAGTACTCGATTAATAGCTCTGCCGTTGAGGCCCTCGACGAGGTGTTTGAACTTACACCTGTTGTGGCAGAATTTAAGCTGCGCGATCTATTCGACTACGATGAGGCTTACGAGGCTTATCCTCAGCTGATGAATACCCGCGTTCGAGTAATCGACGGTATGAGATCCCTCGGCGCTCATTGGAGCGATAATATTGATATTTCGCTCGAAGTGGCTCAAATCCCCGCGCGAATGCGTGCTACGCTTCTGCACGAGATTCAGCACTCTATTCAGAGTGTTGAGGGT
>JAFOEH010000196.1 GCA_017380275.1 Alistipes sp. | reverse complement strand
GGCGTTGCGGAGGGTAGTGAATTTCGCTTTATGCCAACGCGTCGTGAGAGGCCGATTGTGATCTACGGCTCGTCTATCGCGCAGGGCGGTTGCGTGTCGCGTCCCGCAATGGCGTGGGGCACGATTCTGCAACGCAGGATGGATCTGCCCGTTGTTAATTTCGGTTTCTCGGGCAATGGTCTTTTAGAGCCCGAGGTGCTGAAATACATCTGCCAGACGGATGCGCGACTCTATATTTTGGATTGTCTGCCAAACATCCTCGAATACCCTGTCGAGAAGGTTGAGCAGCTAACCTACGATGCCATAAAGCAGATACGCCAGAGTAGCGCGAGCCCGATTCTTCTTGTCGATCACGTCGGCTACACGACAGGCGACACAAATCCCCAAAACCGCGACTATGTCGAGGCCGCCAACCTCGCTTCGCGCCGTATGTACGAAAGGCTGCTCTCGGAGGGCGTGGAGAATCTCTATTACATCACGCGCGAGCAGATGGGCGTAAATTACGAGATGGCGGTCGATGGCAACCATCTGACAGGCTACGGAATGATGCAGCAAGCCGAGGCCATCGAGCAACTTGCGCGCAAGATTCTGCGTATGCCCGTTGGCGAGAAACGCACGATGCAACCCGTCAAGCAGCGCCGTGAGCCTGGCACGTATGAGTGGGACGATCGCCTCCGCTCAATCGTGGAGCAAGCTGCCGAGCGCCAGCCCCGATGCGTTATTCTCGGCAACTCTATTGTTCACTATTGGGGCGGTGCGCACCGTATCCAAAATGGAGCAGAGGTGTGGGCCTCGAAGATGGGCGACTACCTGAATATGGGTTGCGGCTGGGATCGCATCGAGAATCTACTCTGGCGCGTATATCACGGCGAATTGGATGGCTTCGAGGCTGAGCGCGTAGTGATAATGATCGGCACGAATAATCTAGGGATGGATAGTGACAAGAATATTGTCGATGGTATAGAGTTCCTGCTCTCGGCCATCCGTGCGCGTCAGCCCAAAGCTGAGATTAGGGTGGTGGGATTGCTGCCACGTCGCGGTCAGGAGCAGCGTGTAAAGACTTTGAATCTACAGCTTAGCACGATGGCTACGCTTGGCGGATACATCTACATCAACCCGGGCGTGAAGCTGCTGCAGGAGGATGGCAAAATCGATGAATCCAACTTCACCGATGGTCTTCACCCCAATAATAAAGGTTACTCCTTGATAGTAGATTCCATCGTAGAATAGAGTATAAAAGGAGTTTTTTGCAGATAAATTGAGGTAAATTTTGCCGATTGATTTTTTTGCATTACTTTTGTCGCGCTTACGAGCAACGATTGAGCTATGGTGTAACGGTAACACAGCAGATTTTGGTTCTGTTATTCTGAGTTCGAATCTCGGTAGCTCAACCACTAAGGAGTGAACTTCGGTTCGCTCCTTTTTTCTTTTATATCATATTTTTTATATATTTGCACAAATATAACCCCAATGATAATTTTCCGCAAAGCTACCGAAAATGACATTCTCCCCGCTGTCGAGATTATGACCGATGCCATCCGCCGCCTGGGCGACGAGGGTGTCGATCAGTGGCAACACGGCTATCCCAACCGCCAGCGTCTTGAGCAAGACGTGGAGGAGGGTATCGGCTGGGTGCTATGCGAGAATAACGAGGTGGTGGCCTACGGAGCATTGGTTTTCACGGGCGAGCCTGCATATGCCGAGATTACGGATGGAGAGTGGCTCACCTCGGAGGGTGACTATGCCGTGGTGCATCGTATGTGCGTCAAGCAGGGATTGACGTGCAGAGGCTACGGCCGACGATTTATGACCGAGGCCGAGCGTGTAGCAGCGCAGTCGAAACGCAGTATGCGTGTGGATACCCACGCCGACAATAAAGTGATGCAACACCTGATGCCAAGTATGGGTTACACCTATTGTGGAATCATCTATTTCGAGAGCCGCTACCTTACGGCCTTCGAGAAGATTTTATAACGTTTGATATGATTTTTCGCAAAGCAACGACGGCCGACATCGACTCTATCGCCCAGATTATGGCCGCAGCCAGCGCTCGTTTGGGAGCGGCAGGCATCGACCAATGGCAACGAGGATACCCTAACCGCTCAAGCGTCGAGCAGGACGTTGCCGAAGGCGTAGGAATGGTCCTCGAGGAGGGCGGCACAATCCTCACCTATGGAGCAGTAATCTTCACGGGCGAGCCTGCCTACAACGACCTCACGGGTGGCGAGTGGCTATCATCCGATGAGTATGCCTGCGTACACCGCCTCTGCACCAACGAGATTTTCGTAGGTATGGGTTTCTCCAAGCACTTTATGCTGGCAGCCGAGGCTATGGCCGCAGAACGCGTTAAAAGCATCCGTATCGACACCCACCCCGACAATCGGATTATGCAGGGCCTTATCGGCCGTTTGGGCTACACATATTGCGGCGACGTGGTGATCGAGAGCCGCCGTTTGGCATACGAGAAAATTTTATAATACTAACCAAATAAACTACTATGAAGAAACTTATCATTTGTGCTGCACTTATGGTGGGCGCACTGGGCGCTTCGGCGCAGACCAAGGATGGCGGTATCAGCGCCGATATGCTCTCGCGCATCAGCAAGAGCTACACCGGTTCGGCTGAGCAGAAGGCTATCCGCAACGCTCTGGCGACAAACTCTATCGCTGCATTGGCCGTTAATTCGGAGAATTTGGCAATGATTGACACCCATTTCTCTGACCGTGTCAAGACCAAGGGTATCACCAACCAGCTCTCATCGGGCCGTTGCTGGCTCTTCACTGGCTTGAACGTACTTCGTGCCCGTATGATCGACAAGTATGACCTGCCCGCAATGGAGTTCTCGCAGAACTACAACTCGTTCTACGACCTTTTGGAGAAGTCAAACCTCTTCCTTCAGGCTATTATCGACACTCGCTCACTTCCGATGGATGACCGTAAGGTTGATTGGCTCATCAAGAACCCCATCGGCGACGGTGGTCAGTTCACAGGCGTATCGAACCTTATTATGAAGTATGGCGTAGTGCCCAAGGAGGCTATGCCCGAGACCTATCAGAGCAACAACACCAGCGGTATGCTCAACATCCTTCGCCAGAAGTTGCGTGAGTACGCCTTGGAGCTGCGTGCGATGAAGCCCGCCGGGACCGCTGCCCGCAAGGAGGCTATGCTGAGCGAGATCTACCGCATCTTGGCCGAGTGTGTAGGCGTTCCTCCCACCTCATTCGAGTGGACTCGCTACGACAAGGCCGGCAACGTAGTTAGCAAGAAGACCTACACCCCGAAGAGCTTCTACGATGAGTATATCGGTGAGGATTTGGAGGGCAACTACATTATGGTTATGAACGACCCCTCGCGCGAGTACGGTAAGGTTTACGAGATCGAGTACGACCGTCACGTCTATGATGGTGAGAACTGGGTATATCTCAACCTCCCCATCGAGCGCATCAAGGAGATGGCAATCGCCTCAATCAAGGACAACACCGCGATGTACTTCTCTTGCGACGTTGGCAAGTTCTCTAACCGCTCTACAGGCGTGTTGGACATCAACTCATTCGACTATGAATCATTGTTCCGC
>JAFOEH010000195.1 GCA_017380275.1 Alistipes sp. | reverse complement strand
GTCGCCACGACGAATCTCCCTCACCAGTCGGGGCGCTACCATACGTCCGCCGTTGGCCACCGCGTTGTAGAGCGTGAGGATGCGGATGGGGGGCATCTCGATGGCGTAGCCGTAGCCGAGATTGGGGAGTGAGGGGGCCCACCACTGATTCTTGTTGCTCGGGTCGGGGATGTAGCTCTGGCGCTCGCCCAATTCGCCCAATCCCACGTCGCCACCGAGGTGGAGGCGGTTGGTCAGGAAATCGACATATCGCTGCTTGTCGTCGTTGTAGTTGCGGTAGATGGCATCGGCGAAATAGACATTCGACGACTGTGCAAAGGCCGTGCGCATATCGATCATCCCACCAATGGGGTGGTCGTCCTGCACATCCGCGCCGCTGATTCTCACCATTCGGCCGTTGTGCGTGTCATACTCGGTCGTGATGGGCAGTCCGAGATCCTCCACTAAGGCCAACATCGAGGCGAGCTTGAAGGTCGAGCCGGGCTCGATGCGGCGCGAGAGGGCGTAGTTCTCCTTCTCGTAATAGATGCCGCTCTGGGGCGCTGTCTCGCCCAGATTGACCATTGCCAACAGGTCGCCCGTCGCCACCTCCATCACCATTGTCGTACCCCAGATGGCCTCCTGATCGACAAGCTGTCGGCGCAGAATCTCATCTACGGCGTGCTGAATCTCCACGTCGATGGTCGTAACCACATCCTCGCCATCCGAGGCGGTGATATTCTCGTCGCTATGCACCGCAGCCGAGAATCCCGGGGCGATGCGCTGACGCAGCGTGCGGCCATTCTCACCACGCAGGTAGTCGGCATAGACAGCCTCGATACCGTACTGACCACGCGCCTTGGCCATATCCTCCTCGCTCAGGTTGCCCGTGATAAGGCCGATGGTGCGGCGGCCCAGCTCGCCGTAGGGATAGACGCGCTCGTCGATGATATGCTTCTTGAACGTAACGCCCATATTGCCGTTCAGGATGGGGAATTTGCTCAGCTTCTGCCACTCGTTGAAATCGACCGCGCGGGGCAGAATCTGCACGGGGCGGTGGTTGCGAACGGCCGTATCGACCTTCAGCACCTGAAAGGCATCGTCGCGCATAAGATCGACCAGAAGGGTTATGAGGTCGCTGCTGCGCTTGACGATCGAGTCGTGCGAATAGACGGTCTTGAAGTTGCGCTCGCGCTCGGAGAGAAGGCGGCGGCGATACTCCGCCGAGGTGCGATCACCGAAAAATTCCGCCAAAAGTTTCGACAGCGAGTCGGCATTCTCGCGAAAAACCTCATCGTCGTCGAAGCCCTCGCTGCCCATATCGAAGTCGATGCGGTAGCGCAGAATCGAGGTGGCCAACGGCTCGCCATCGCGCGCCAAGATTGCCCCCCTTCGAGAGATAATTGTATCGCGTAGAAAAATGCGATTCTCCAGTCGGGCGGCGTTGTAGGCCGTCTCGCCCGAGGGCAGCATCACCCACACGAGTCGTCCGACCACACACAGAGCAATCAGGAAGAAGACTATGTACATAATCTTCGCCCTAAAGAACATATCCGATCGGATGTCGTTATCGCCCTTCTTCTTTGCCATATCGCGTGCCCCGTCGGGGCGGAAAAAATCGGTTAATTATCTACAACTGTTTTGGTGCGCTCGGGGTCGCGCAGGTCGATGCCCCTTTTGGCCAGCTCCTCGCGCACGGCCTGATGGGTGGTCTTTTGGTGCAGCTCCTCCTGCAGACGTATAGAACGCTCGCGCAGCAGCTGCACGTCGCGCTCGGCCTGCGAGTAGCGCAGATCGGCATAGAGCGTGGCAAACATCACCGCAATGCTCAGGAACGACATCACCGCAATGACGGCCAAGTAGCCGTATATATCCTTCACCCCCTGACTTGTCAGAATCGAGCCCGAGATAAGCTGCCAACTCAGACGCGAACGGCGCTTGCGCTCGCGGTGCTGCTCGGCACGCTCGGCCTCTTCGGCCTCGGCTTCAGCCTCAAGGTCGCGCTCAATATCCTCATCGGCCTCACCGCTCTGGATACGACGCACCTCGCTGCGCACGCGGCGGCGGAACTCCTCGTCTGCCTGCTGCTGGCGCAACTCCTCCTCGGTGATGGGGTTGAAATCGTCGTTTGTGGGCCTCATAACTCTATCTCTTTTCTGCTACGCGCATCTTGGCTGAGCGCGAGCGTGGATTGCGCTCCACCTCCTCGGCCGAGGGCACGATAGCCTTGCGCGTTATGACCTCGAAGGGGGCAGTCGCACGACCGAAGAAGTCCTGCTCGACCTTGCCGTCGAAGTTACCGCTACGCATAAAATTCTTCACCAGTCGATCCTCCAGCGAGTGGTACGAAATCACCACCAGTCGTCCTCCCGGACGCAGCACCTTGAGCGACTGCTCGAGGGCCATCTTCAGCGCCTCCATCTCGCCATTGACCTCGATGCGCAACGCCTGAAAGAGTTTCGTCAGAAACTTCTTCTCGTCGCGCTTGGGAGTGCAGGGAGCAACGGCATCGACCAGCTGCGCGGTGGTGGTGATGGGGGCCTTCTCACGCTCGCGCACGATGCACGCGGCAATCTTCCACGTCGTGTCCAGCTCGCCATACTCGCGCAGGATGCGACCGAGCTGCTCGGCGTCGTACGAATTGACCACGTCGGCTGCCGTGCGGCCACCACGCTGATTCATACGCATATCGAGCGGCGCATCGCCACGGAACGAGAAGCCGCGTCCCAGCTCATCGAAGTGGTGCGACGAGACGCCCAGGTCGGCCAGAATGCCATCGACCTCGGTAACGCCCCTGAGGCGCAACGCCCCGCGCAGGAAGCGGAAATTGCTCTCGACGTAGTGGAATCGCTCATCGTCGGGGGCGTTCTGGAGCGTGTCGCGGTCCTGATCGAAGGAGTAGAGTTGGCCCTTCTCGCCAAGCTGTGAGAGGATGTGGCGCGAGTGTCCGCCACCGCCGAACGTCAGATCGCAGTAGGTGCCATCGGGGCGGATGGCCATCTCAGCGATAGCCTCCTCCAGAAGCACGGGAATGTGGTATGTGGTGTTGTCTAAAGACATATTCGTAGCGCAAAAGTATATTTGGGTGTAAAGTTACTGTTTTTAGCAAAAATATTGTAAATATTTTCCGAGATTTTATTAACAAATGAGTTTTCCAACAACATCCACCGCCGCCTCGCTTTTACGCGAGCTGCGCCATCGCCGCCCGCTGATGCTCTCTGCTCGGGGTTCGCTCGCGCTCTACACCTTTCGCGGGGGCGAGTCGCCACAGCTGATGTGGGAGGTGGGACGGCTGCGCGAGCGGGCCTTCCGCACAGCGGGAGGGGGTGTTGGCCGCGAGGTGGACATTGACGCTGACGACGTGGCCGCAGATGGTTATAACCAGCTTATTGCGTGGGATTTGCGACGCGAGCAGATTGTCGGTGGCTACCGCTACATCGTGGGCCGACACAGCGACGAACGGCACATCTCATCGCTCCATTACTTCCGCCCGAGCGAGGGGTTTCGGCACTCGGTGCTGCCTGCGGCCATCGAACTCGGCCGCTCGTTTGTGGTGCGCGAGAGCGCGGGCGAGGGGGTGCGCCATTCGCTCTTTGCGATGGATGCGCTGTGGCAGGCGTTGGGGCTGATTGTGGGGCGCGAGCGAGGGGTGCGCTACCTCTTCGGGAAGGTCACGATTCCACCGCTGTATGACGCTCTGGCGCGGGAGCTGATACTTCGCTTTTTGGAGAAATTTCATCCTCCTCGGCAGTTGTTACTTCGGCCCCGATGGAAGCTCGAGCGCGAGCCGCTGCCCGATGTTTTCACGCTGCGGGGCTATGAGGAGAATTATGCCCTGCTGCAGGATCTGCTGCGCTCGCGTGGCGAACGCTTACCACCTATGCTTCAGGCATATATGCGGCTCTCACGGCAGATGCAGACGTTCGGCGCGGTGCTCAACGCCGACTTTGGTCGCGCCATAGAGGTGGCCATACTGATCAACACGGCAGAGCTGAACGAAGAGATGAAAAAGAAATACACCCCTTAGGGGTGTTTTGCATCCGCCTGCTATTCCCGCTTTGGAACGTGATGGGCGGCAGTCAATGCAATTCAAAATTCAAAATTCAGGCGTTACGCCTGTTTCCCAACCGCCTGCTACTCCCGCTACTGAGCGTGCTGGGCGGCAGATGAAGGAATTCAAAATTAGGCTGGCGCAAAAAAATAAAAACCCGCACTGCAGAATTTGCGGAAAAAGGGCGGCGCGGCGGCGGAGGGTTAAAAAATGGAGACCTTTTGATTGCTTCAAAAGTGCGTAGCATTCATTTTACCGACGACGGCGCGCCGCCCCCGCAAATTATGCCTTGCGGCCTTTTTGTGCAACTTTTTCGGAAAAAGTTGCGTGAAAAATAATCTGTATCAGTAAGGTATTTTCACAAAGGTAGATTCCAATCATTTCCGCAGGGAATCTGATTTTGTATCTGGCAGCTAATCCTTGCGGAAATGCGGAATGACGTAATTTATAATTTGAATTTTGAATTTTGAATTAAATAAAAAAGGCTACCATTTTCGGTAGCCTTTTTTGTTATAACCATTTCTTGTATCGGAAATACCATATCGTAAGGCCCGATGCCAGAATCATCAGACAGATGGCGAACATATATCCCAACGGCAACGTCACACCCCCGATTTCCCACACCCAATCCAGCTCGGGCATCAGGTGGAAGTTCATACCATAGACACTCGCAATGAGCGTCGCGGGCAGGAAGATCACAGCCGCCACCGAGAAGATCTTCACGATCTCGTTCTGCTCGATGTTGATCAGGCCGAGGGCCGAATCCTGTATGTAGTCCAGACGCTGCGAGCTGAAGTCGGCGTGGTTGATAAGCGAATTCACGTCCTTGATCATCAGCTGCAGACGGGGGTAGATATCGTTCGGGAAGCGCTCGCTTCGCAGGATGTTCGACAGAATACGCTGACGGTCAAAGAAGTTCTCTCGAAGGACCATCGTGCTCTCCTGCAACAAGTTAATGCGGTGGATAACCTCCTTGTCGATGGTGTCCTCCGTATTGATGTCCTTGCTCAGCTTGGCAACCTGCTTGGCCACAAGCTCCACGAGGTCGGCATCGAAGTCGATGCGCACCTCGAGCAGCGAGATGAAGATGTGGTAGCCGGTCGAATAGCCGCGATAGTTCATCTGCAGACGCTTCTCCGCCTCGCGGAAGGTGCGCGACTCGGCCGTACGTTGCGACACGAGCACACCCTCGTTGGAGATGATGAACGACACAGGCTCGACGTCGAACGAGCCGTCGGGCTTGGGGATGAAGAAGTTGGTGTTCGAGATTATCGAATTCTCATTCTCCGAGTACTTCGAAGTTGACTCAATCTCCTCGACCTGCTGGCGCGTCTGGAGGCTCTCCTCCATAAAGTTCTCGACGGCCTTCTGCTCCTTGATCGAGGGTGAGAGCAGGTCAATCCACAGAATATCATCGTAGCCCAGATTGTCCAGCAATTCGGGCTCAGCGTTGCGAATGATCTTGTTGTATTGCTTGAGGTAAATGGTAAGCATTGTCTGCAAATTTTACGGGTTGAACTCCTTGATTATCAGGGGCGGTGGTGAACAACACACCTCCGCAGTCATCCGTCCCCGTGGGGGCGGCTAACCTCTTCAGCCCGGATTGGATCGAGGCTCAACCTTGAGACCTGCGTTCCAAAACTTTTGCAGTGCCGCGTGCTTCTCGGCGTTAAATACGAAATCTATATTTTGAGTCAGATACTCATAAGCGTTGTATGGCTTCTGGTCGAAACCGTGTTCGACCACCGCCTCCCAGATCGACTCCACGCCGAAGGTAAGGGCGCGCTCCAGAGCGTCGATATGTTCGTACGAAGTACCCTTGCGTGCCACCCATACGGCGAAGGCGAAGGGCATACCCGTTGCGCGGTTCCACTCCTCCGACAAATCGTACGAGTAGTTGAACAGCCCCTCGTGGTCGAACACCTTGTCGCCGATCAGAAGGAACGCATCATCCTTCTCGGCGAAGGCCACCTGCGAGTAGTCCCGCAAGTCGTACCACTCGGGAGCAATTCTCCAACGGTGGGCGGCGAGCCATCCCACGAGCTGCACCGATGTGCGCGAGTGGGCGTCGAGATAGACTCTGCGCACCTGCTCCACAGGCACGTTCGAGAAGAGCACGACGGTGCGCACTCGGCCCGAAGAGCCAATGCAGTAGTCGGTGATGATGTTGGTTGATTTGAGCGTGGGAACCATTGCCGAGGGCATCAGGGCGATGTCGGCCGCACCCGAGATGTAGTTCTCGTAGCAGCCTGCGGGAGGAGCCAACAAAAGGTCGGCACGAAGGTTACCCTCGTGCTGGATACCATAGATGAATGGTATCGTATTGAGATACGACACAGCCGCTATACGTGCACCCGAAACCATCATCCATACAGAGCTCCAAATTAGTTCCACAATCGGCCATTTCCATTCCAAAATGGCACTTTGACGTGCAAATATAACAAAAAGAATGCAAAATGCAAAATCAAAAATCGCTGATTCTGCATTTTGCACTCCCTTATTGTGCTGTCAGCGCGGGACATCCGCCCCGCTCGGACTATTTCGTATCGTACTTGATAAGCTCGTAGTCGCGTGAGCCCAGGCCGATCTTCTCGGCGTGCTCGAGGCACGAGCGCCACTCCGACTCGGGTGTCGAGTTCTTGAAGTGGTCGTGGTGATCGCAGAAGCCCTCGGCGTGGATGTGGTCGTAGAGCTGGCTACCGGGCAGGGGCGTAGCTGCGAGGCAGGCGTCGGCACAGGCCTGATCGAGAGCCAGAGCGTCGGCCGAAGCAAACATACCGATATCGGGAAGGATCGGGGCATCGTTCTCGGCGTGGCAGTCGCAGTTGGGCGAGATGTCCACCACGATCGAGATGTGGAACTGCGGACGACCATCCACCACGGCCTTAGCATACTCGGCCATACGGCGGTTGAGCATCGTGGGGGCCTGCTCGTTCTCGAAGCTGATAGCGTCGAAGTTACAAGCGCCCAAGCAACGGCCACAGCCTACGCAGTTGGTGTAGTTGACCTTCATCTTGCGAGTCTCAGCGTCGAACTCCAATCCGCCATTGGCACACTGAGCCATACAGAGCTTACAGCCGCGACAGCGCTTCTCGCTGATGCGGGGCTGGCCACCACTATGCTGCTCGGTCTTGCCGGCGCGCGAGCCGCAACCCATACCGATATTCTTGATAGCACCGCCGAAGCCCGTCATCTCGTGGCCCTTGAAGTGGCTCAGGCTGATGAAGATGTCGGCATCCATAACGGCGCGACCGATCTTGGCGGCCTTCACATACTCGCCACCCACAACGGGAACCTCAATGTCGTCCGTACCCTTCAGGCCGTCGCCAATCAGAATCGGGCAACCAACGGTAAGAGGCGTAAAGCCGTTCTCCCACGCGCAGTAGAGATGCTCGAGGGCGTTCTTGCGGCTGCCGGGGTACATCGTGTTACAGTCGGTAAGGAAGGGTTTGCCGCCCAGCTCCTTCACTACATCCACCACGGCGCGCGCGTAGTTCGGGCGCAGGTAGCTGATGTTACCCAGCTCGCCGAAGTGAATCTTGATGGCCACGAACTTGCCATCCATATCGATCTCGCCGATGCCGGCCTTGCGGATCAGCTTCTGGAGTTTCTTTGGGAGTCCAGCACCGTGAGCCTTGGTGCGGAAGTCGGTAAAGTAAACTTTAGATTTTTGCATAGTCGTATGAGTATAGTTTTTACAAAGTAAGCGATAAATTTCCGAACTTCAAAGCGTGATGCAGAAATAATTACGACACT
>JAFOEH010000194.1 GCA_017380275.1 Alistipes sp. | reverse complement strand
TTTTTTATGACAATCCCATATACACAGCTAAAAAAAGAGGCTGCTCAAAGATTTGGCAGCCTCAAATATTGAATTTACATCAGATTACTTGCTCCTGATATACTCGTCAATGGCCTTTGCCGCACGACGACCTGCGCCCATCGCCAGAATAACTGTCGCGGCACCCGTAACGGCATCACCTCCTGCGAAAACACCCTCACGCGTAGTTGCTCCGCTCTCATCGGCTACGATGCAGCCTCGGCGGTTGGTCTCAAGCCCCTTGGTAGTGCTCTTGAGCAGAGGATTGGGCGAAGTTCCCAATGCCATAATCACAACATCGCAAGGTATCTCAAAATCCGCCCCCTGCTTCACTATGGGAGAACGACGGCCACTCTCATCGGGCTCGCCAAGCTCCATCTCGACACAGCTCAGGCCCGTAACCCAGCCCTGCTCGTTGCCCACGACACGCGTAGGATTGGTCAACATACGGAAATCGATGCCCTCCTCCTTAGCGTGGTGCACCTCCTCGCGACGTGCGGGGAGCTCAGCCTCCGAACGACGATAGATGATTGTAGCCTCGGCGCCCAGACGCTTGGCCGTACGAACAGCATCCATAGCAACATTTCCGCCACCCACGACAGCCACACGCTTGCCGACGTAGATCGGTGTGTCGTACTCATCATCGTAGGCACGCATCAGGTTGGCACGCGTGAGGAACTCATTGGCCGACACTACGCCATTCAGATTCTCGCCCTCGATACCCATAAATCGGGGCAGACCAGCTCCCGAGCCGATAAATACAGCCGAGAAACCCTCGCGGTCGAGCAAATCGTCAATCGTGATTGTTCGACCAACGATAACATCGGTCTCGAACTTAACGCCTACACGACTCAGATCCTCAATCTCACGAGCCACGATCTTCTGCTTGGGCAGTCGGAACTCAGGAATACCATAGACCAGCACACCTCCTAACTTATGCAGCGCTTCGAACACCGTAACATCGTAACCCATCTTGGCCAAGTCGAACGCACAGGCCAGTCCCGACGGGCCACTACCGATAACGGCTACGCGCTTGCCGTTGGGGGTGATCTCCGCCGTTCCTTTACCTCCATTCTCCAGGCTCCAATCGCCCACAAAACGCTCCAGCTTGCCGATAGCCACCGGCTCGCCTTTGATTCCCAGGATGCACGAACCCTCACACTGCGTCTCCTGCGGGCATACACGACCACAGACGCTCGGTAGTGAACTATCCTCGGCAATGATGGCCGAAGCCTTGGCGATGTCGCCTTCAGCCAAAGAGTGGATAAAGGCGGGGATATTAATATTTACGGGGCACGCCGCAACGCAGCGCGGATTCTTACAATTCAAACAACGTGAGGCCTCCAACTGAGCCTCCTCGGCATTGTAGCCATAGCACACCTCTTCAAAATTGGTGGCACGCACAGCGGGATCCTGCTCGCGTACGCTTACACGGGGAATTTTATTTGCCATAGCTTTAGAAACAATTACAGTGGTGATTATGTTTTTCTGTTGCCTCGCCCTCCTGACGGCGATACATAGCCTGACGGCGCATAGCCTCGTCGAAATCGACCTTGTGGCCATCAAACTCGGGGCCATCGACACAAGTGAAGAAGGTCTTGCCATCGACGCTCACGCGGCACGCACCGCACATTCCCGTGCCATCGACCATAAGGGCGTTAAGCGACACGGTCGTCGGCAACGAGTATTCGCGCGTGGTAAGCGTAACAAACTTCATCATAATCATCGGGCCGATAGCTACGCACTCGTCGTACGACTTACCCTCGTTATCAATCAGATCCTTAATCTTGGCCGTTACCATACCCTTGAATCCTGCCGAGCCATCGTCGGTAGCAATGTAGAGATTCTCGGCCACAGCCTCCATCTCCGAGGTATAAATCAACATCGATGCTGTTTTGGCTCCGATAATCACATCCACCTTGCAGCCGTGCTCCGAGAGCCACTTCACCTGCGGATAGACGGGCGCTGTACCAACACCTCCTGCTACGAAGAGGTAACGACGCGAACGAAGCTCCTCGTCCGAGAGGTGAACAAACTCCGAAGGATTACCCAGAGGGCCTGCGAAGTCGGCAATCGAATCGCCGACCTCGAGCACACACAACTTGCGTGTCGAAACACCGATGGTTTGAATAACGATGGTTACCGTACCATCCGTTTTATCATAATCGGCAATGGTCAGAGGCACACGTTCACCCGTCTCGTCCACGCGGACGATAACAAACTGACCGGGCAGGGCACTCTGTGCCACACGCGGAGCCTCGATGCGCAGCAGATAGATATTATCAGCCAGCGCTCTCTTTTCTACAATTTTGAACATAAGCATTTGGAGCTATCTAAAGCTCTAAGATTTCCTAACTAACTATCCTAACTTGTCATTTACAATCTAATCAATCACGATAGCCGTAACCCTTATCGAGTGCATCGGGCGGGCTGGATCGTTGGTAATAATTTTTAAGCGATCAACCCACAAACCATAGTCGCAACCAGCGGTATTAAGCGTTAAAGTAAGCGTTTTTCTTTCGCCTGCTTTCACTCTGTCACCCACATTCAGCGAGCACCCAAGCGCACCATTCTGCCACTCTACAGCTCTGATTATCAGATCCGTTTCGCCATCATTCGAAAGCTCTACGGTGGCATCCGTTACGGTTTTTCCGTGTTTTACATCGCCAAATTTAATAATTTTTTTTGATATATCGCTATTGGGCACCATAATATCGTCGGGCGCAGCATCAAACCTATCGATCGCAACGGCACTTGCCGTAAAGAGCGAGCGGGCTGTTCGGCCATTCACGACAACATCCAGGACGTCATTCAGCGTTCCATATCGATCGCTCGACTGCGCAACGGCATATGCCACGTCGAACTCACCCTTCTGTCCAGCCTTCATAACCGCAGGGGCGCCAATCGTAAGCAGACCACTCGACTCCTTAGGCTGCATCTTAAAGGTTGCATCGCGCGACGAGGTGTTTATCCACCCTATCGGCTCGCTCACGCGTTCGCCACGACCGACATAGGCAAAGGTTACGAAATTAGACGATAGCCTCACGCCTCCGCCCATATCGAAGGGGTAGAGCTCCTCGACACTCTTCTTGCGCGGGATGACATTACCCTGCAGCGTCAGCGCCACGGGCGAAGATGAGAGCGAGGTGAGGATCGAAACACCTTTTACAAAGCGACCGGGGCGACTCATCGGGTCGAACTTCACCTTGATGGTCCCCTTCTCGCCCGCCCTAACGGGTTTGCGCGAGTAGGTGGGCGTAGTACAGCCACAGCCAGTCATCACAGCGAGTATCACAACGGGCTTCCCGCTCT
>JAFOEH010000193.1 GCA_017380275.1 Alistipes sp. | reverse complement strand
GGTGGCTGGTCAGAAGCGAATGGTCGATTACACGAACATCCTGATTGAGATCGCATTGGAGAACGATGATGTCTATATGGGCGATAGCGATGCGTTTGACTATTTCCAGCAGAAGCACCGCAAGTATATGTTTGCCGAGGATGGCAAGGCCGGCATCTTCTACCTCCACCCCAATGAGGCGGGAGCGCGAAAGCTGGCACGTTTCTGGGCACGAGGAATTGTGAATGCCCTAAAATAGAAGATTAAAAGCGAGGAAAAGCAAAATAGACATACTTCAGGAGCCGCCTAAAGCGGCGACAAAAGCCCCTGCCTGAGGCGGGGGTGTGGGGGTGGGTCAGAAATTGCAAATGCGGCCAACGGCCGCAAGGTAGGCCATCAGAAGCAAGATGGCAGGCAGTAACAGGATAAAATATAGTAGCACTAAATAAACGAAGGAACCTGTCGAGGTGGAACAGGCGGATGGAAGTGGGCGAGAACTGCGGCTAAATCGAAGGGTTGATGCGCGCTGCGGAGCAAACTTCCAGATGCCATAAAATTTAGAAAAATGGCTATTTCACAACGTCAGATTCAAAAACTACAACAGACTCTCTCTCCGCAGCAGATCCAGATGATAAAACTGCTGGAGCTGCCTACGCTGCAATTGGAGCAGCGCGTAAAGCAGGAGATAGAGGAGAATATCGTACTCGAGGAGGATGTGCAGCCTCAGGAGGAGGACGAGGGTACGATCTCGGTCGATGAGTATATCCGCGAGGATGACACACCGAGTTACAAGAGCCGCATAAATAACTTCTCGAAGGACGAGAAGCAGCGACCGATAAACATTACGGAGGGGCGCTCGATGCAGGAGTACCTGATCGAGCAGCTCTCGTTCCGTGAACTCTCGGCCGAGGAGCGAAGCGTGGTGGAGTTCCTGGTGGGGAGTATCGACGAGGATGGATATTTAAGACGCGATATGGAGTCCATATCGGACGATGTGGCGTTCTCGCTCGGAATAGAGACCTCGGTCGAGGAGCTGGAGCGACTGCTCGGTATAATCCACCAGCTGGAGCCCGCAGGAATCGGTGCGCGAAATTTGCAGGAGTGCCTAATGTTGCAGATGAGCCAGCGTCGGGTGGATACGCCCGCCAAGCGACTGGCAAGCAGAATCCTGAGCTCGCACTTCGACGAATTTGTCAAGAAACATTACGAGAAACTGATTGCACGTCTGGGCGTTACGGAGGATGAGTTCCGCGATGCCATAGATGAGATCAAGCACCTCTCGCCCAAGCCCGGAAACCTCTATTCGGACGGGGCGCTGGACTCCTCGCCATACATTATTCCCGACTTTAATATCGATTACCACGACGGGCAGTTTGACCTGTCGCTCAACTCGTACAACATACCCGAGATCAAGATCAATCGCCGATATGTGGATATGATGCGCGATATGGTTGCGGCCGATGGCACGGTATCGGATAAGAACCGCGAGGCGGTGCAGTTCGTAAAGAGCAAGATTGACTCGGCGAAGTGGTTTATTTCGGCAATCAAGCAGCGCCACGACACGCTGATGCGCACGATGCAGGAGATATTGTCGTTTCAGCAGGAGTATTTCAAGGATGGCGACAAGAGTAAGCTC
>JAFOEH010000192.1 GCA_017380275.1 Alistipes sp. | reverse complement strand
GTGTAGGGAGCACAGTAGGCTCCTTGAGTGTGTCGTCGAAGTTAAGACCCCAGTCGATAGTCTCCTTCTCGATGTCGGCCATCACCTCGTCGGTAATCTTCTGCATGCGTGCCTCGGCAACCTTTGCACCATCCTTCACGTTGATCGTAAGCACGTCGCCTGCAGAGCCACGACGCATCGTCAGCTCCATCGTAACGGCACTACGGTCGATGTCGGTAGTGTACTTAACACGCTTCAGACCTGTGGGAGCAACAGCCTCCATCCATACGGTCTGCCAGATACCTGTGGTACGGGTGTACATACACTCGAAAGAGCCGTGACGCAGTGACTGCTTACCTGCCGACTGGCGGCCCGAGCGCAGGTCGCTCGAAGCGCTTACCACCAGCGAGTGAGTCTTGCCGGGCTCTACGAACTTGGTGATATCCACCGAGAAAGAGTCCGAACCACCGAAGTGACGATCAACAAACTGTCCATCGACATAGATCTCCGACTCATAATATACAGCACCGAAATTCAGCACCACATCCTTACCGCTCCACGCAGCGGGGATGGTGATATCGCGCTGATACCAGATGCAGGGGATGAACTCCTTGTGCTCAACGCCCGAGAGCTTACTCTCGGGAGCGAACGGCACGATGATCTTATCATCGAAACCCTTGCTCTGCATAAGGTTACGCTCCCAACCCGTCTTCACGAGGTCGAGCGTATAGGTCCACTCACCATTAAGGTTTACCCACTCTGAACGCTCCAACTGCGGACGAGGATACTCTGCGCGAGGCAACTGAGCCATCGCACCGGCCCACACGAAGAGGGCAACTACTGCTAAAACTAATTTCTTCATTTGTTTATCGTTTTTTAGATTTTGATTCTTTCGCCACTCTCCTACTGCTCGTAGCCCTCGGCCTTCATTTGGAAGATCTTGCGAACGCGCTCCATATCGTACTTCGACTCGCGGTTGAAGTAATATACGCCGTTCTGCTCCTGCTCAACGTCCGTAATCTGCGTATAGCAGAAACCGCAAATCTTATCGCTGTGGTCGGTAATAGCCTTCACCTGCGACTCCAGACGCTTGTAGAAATCCTCCTTCGTCACGGCTGCATTGCCATAACCCCAAGCATTCTCCTTAGAGGGGTTAGCCTCGGCACACTTGATACCTCCAAACTCGTCGATGATGTAGGGCACCTTGCCATCATAGTAGAGGAACTGCATCGCACGCGGAGCATCCTTCTTGCGGGGGCCCTGCGGCTGGTAGAACTTCTCGCCATCGAAGAGCTGCGTGCGCAACTTATCGCCATCCTGCTCGTAGCTGTGCGTTGTGCAGAAGTCCGAGGGTGCGTACAATCCGCCACTGATGGTATTCACGGGACGCGAGGGATCGAGCTGACGAGTGATGTTATAGACGTCGGTGAGGAAGCGTCCCATCTCGTTGTCGGGCACCTCCCACTCCTCGTTGAACGGAGTCCAGATAATGAGTGCGGGGTGGTTGCGGTCGCGCATCACGATGTTGATCCACTCGGGGATGAAGTTACGCGCCGAAGCCACCTTCGATGAGTCCTTACCCCACGATGCCATCTCGCCCCATACCAGGTAACCGAGCTTGTCGGCCCAATAGTGGAAGCGCTCCTCAAAGACCTTCTGGTGCAGACGCGCTCCGTTGAAACCGGCCTGCTTCGAGAGCAGAATATCCTGCTTCAGAGCCTCGTCCGAGGGTGCAGTCCATACGCCATCGGGGTAGAAACCCTGATCCAGCACCAAACGCTGGTAGTAGGGCTTGTTGTTCAGATATATCTTCGTGCCGTCGATGTGAATCTTACGCATACCAACGTAAGCATCGATCTTATCGATCACATTGCCTGCCGCATCCTTCACCTCATACACCACATCGTAGAGGAAGGGTGACTCGGGACTCCACAGCTTCGCCTTCTTCACGGGCACCACAACGGGCAAACCCTGAACAGCACCGGTCTCCACCTTCGATACGACCTTTGCGCCATCCTTCACGGTAATCGAGAGCTTATTACCACCCTGAACACCGTAGAACGTCGGCGTTACGACAATCTGGCTCTGGTCGATGTCGGTCAGCACCTGCACGCGCTCCAATCCCATTGCATCGACAGCCTCCATCCATACGGTCTGCCAGATACCCGTCGTGCGGGTGTAGAAACAACCGTAAGAGTTCAGACGCGACGACTGCTTGCCCGCAGGCTGCTCAGCACCGCGAACGTCGCTCACGGCGTGAAGAACGAGATTATGCTCCTTGCCATCGGCTACAAAGTCGGTAATGTCGTATGCGAACGAATCAGATCCACCATAGTGGCGACCTACGAACTCGCCGTCGATATATACCTCCGACTCGTAATACACAGCACCGAAGTTGAGCTTAACGCGCTTGCCCTCCCACGCCTTGGGCATCTGGATGGTGCGCTGATACCACACGGCGTTGATGAACTCCTTGTGGCCGATACCCGACAGGTCGCTCTCAGGGGCGAAGGGCACTAAAATCTTCTGATCGAAGCCCTTGCTATTATAGTAGTCGCGCTCGGCACCCGTATTGGCCAAATCGAGCGTGAAGCTCCACTCGCCATTAAGGTTTACCCAATCTGCGCGCTCGAACTGCGGACGTGGATACTCCGCACGAGGCTGTGCAAACGATGCCACCGCGAAGAGCATCGCCACGATTGACAAAAGTGTAGATTTCATAATTTATTCAGCTAATGAAGTTAGGTTATAATATATTTCTACAAAATTACATTTTTTTCCTCAAACAGCAAAACAATTTTTCGCCCTAAAACGACGAAAGAGAGAACCCCAAGATCCTCTCTTTCTCATTTGACTCAAGAAACGCTATTTTTGATTTGCAAGTAATTCCGATTTAGAACTTTATCGACGTGGCCAACTCTACGGTAAAGGGGCGAATATACTGTCCCGACATCAGATATCCACGCTTATACTGC
>JAFOEH010000025.1 GCA_017380275.1 Alistipes sp. | reverse complement strand
GGTAGGCTGTAAAGTACTCGGCCATCTTCGCAAAGCGACGACGCCACCAAGCATAGCCGTCGGCAGCCATAACGTCCCAATTATATGTGGGGAAGCCCCAATTCTGTCCCGTTGCGGAGAAGGCATCGGGGGGAGCACCTGCCTGACCGTTCATATTGAAGTAGTAGGGCTCAACCCACGCCTCGACGCTATTGCGGCTGATGCCGATGGGGATGTCGCCCTTCAGGATGACACCCTTTGAGCGGGCGTACTCGCCTGCGGCCAGGAGCTGGATGTGCAGGTGGTACTGGATGTAGTAGTAGAATGCGATGTCGGCGTAGCTCTTCGAGCGGGGATTACACAGGCGGCCTACGGCCTCGCTGTCGTAGGTGCTATGCTCGGGCCACTCGGAGAAAACGGGTGTGCCGAACTTATCGCGCAGGGTTGAGAATGCGGCGTAGGGCTGCAACCAATGGGCATTATCCTTGAAGAACTTCTTGAAGGAAGCCGATGCGAGCACCTCCTTGCCCGACTCGGCATAAGCCTCGCGGAGGTAGCCGCGCTTGAGTGCATTGACAGCCTCGTAATCGACCTGCTGTAGGGCGTTCAGCGCCTTGCGCTCGGCCTCGAACTTCTCCATAGAAGCCTTATCCTTCAGGGCGGGCAGCTGCCTTAAGTCGATATACATCGGGTGGAAGGCGTAGATCGAGATACTGTTGTAGGGGTATGAGTCGATCCACGTTCCGGTGATAGTCGTATCGTTGATGGGCAGGATCTGAACGGCGCGCTGGCCCGTCAGCGTGGCCCAATCGATCATAGTCTTGATGTCGCCGAAGTCGCCAACACCCTGACTACCCTCCGAGCGCAATGAGAATACGGGGATGGCCGTACCTGCGATCTTGCGTGATGATGAGGGGAGGTAGAGCTCGACCTCGGCAAGAACGGTGTGCTCGCCTTTCTGCATCGCGTGAGCCGAGAGGTAGCGGTTGTGGCCGCACTCCCACTCGTCGATCGTGCCCGTTGAGGCGTTCAGAGCGACGAATTTATACTCGCCCGAGCAGATTTTCTTTGCATCGAGTGTAACGCTCCAGAGATTCTCCGCGATCTGCTCCATCCTTGCGGCATTCTCGCTCTGCCAGCCACCTACGACTTCGCCAACGACGGCCAGCACCTGACCATTGAGGTTAAGGCAGGGGCACAAGGCACGCAACGTGAAGCTGTTGGCGGGGGCTGTGGTGTGACTCTTTGCAGAGAGTTTCACCTCGCCCAAGAAGGCCGAGCTGAAAAGATGCGATGCGGCGGGTTTGTCGCGCCAGCTATCCGAGATGAAGTAGTGGGCATCGCGTACCTTCCACCTCGGGAGCGAGTGTGCCGTGCGGCAGCTCTCCGTGCGAACGATGTTGCCATCGCGTAGGATGACGTAGCGATATGTTGAGGGCAGCGTATCGACATCGACGCTGCAGCCCCAATTCTTACCATCGAAGGTTGTAAGGAGTGTGGGCTCGGCGTTTTCGCCCAAAAGAAGGCCCACCTGCTCACCCCACGAGGTGTGGTATTCAATATTGAAAGAGAGTTTCATTTGGTATTTTTTTAGGTCAATCTTATTTGCCCCAAAGGTTGCGAGGATATACGCCAGCCTCGATCAGCTCCTCGATCTTAGCCATAAGCTGGGGTTTGTCGGCCTGATAGGTTACACCAAACCAATTGGCGGTGGTTGAGAGAACCTTCAGCTTGGCGGTGCCATTGCCGATCAGATTATTAACCATCAGCGGGATGAAGAACTCGGCCTTGAGATTTGCCTGCGTTGCGGGATCGGCCAGGAACTCGCGGAAGTAGGCCTCCGAGTGGTCGAAGTAGTCGGGTGTGAAGCCAAAGAGATTCATCGATACGGGGGTGTTCTCCGCCAGCACCTCGTCCTCGCCCAGATCGTGGAATACTATCTGGCCCTCGGCGTTGCGCTCGATCTTGGTGCGCTCGACAATCGATGAGAGGAAGCCCTCGTCGTTAATTGAACATACGCCACGCGATACGGTACCATTCTCCGAGAGGGTCTTATTGACCTCGTAGCCAACCATACAGTAGTGACCCTTCTCGTCGGCAAGACCGCTCAGGTACTCGCCGATAACGCGGTAGGCATCGGCACCGTAGAAGTCGTCGGCATTGATCACGGCAAAAGGCTCGTTGATCACGCTCTTACCCATCAGCAGGGCGTGGTTGGTGCCCCAGGGCTTTTCGCGGCCCTCGGGAACGGTGAAGCCCTCGGGAAGATAGTCTAACTCTTGATATACGATCTCGACCTCGATCTTACCACCGAAGCGCTCGGCGTTGAATACGGCCGTAAATGCATCTGCGAAAGAGTGGCGAATGACGAAAACAACCTTGCCGAAGCCGGCGCGGATTGCATCGTAGATTGAATAGTCGATAATAGCCTCATTGTTGGGGCCAACTCCGTCCATCTGTTTCAAGGCGCCGTAGCGTGAGCCCATACCGGCAGCCAAAACAAGTAGTGTAGGTTTAACCATTGTGTTATAGTTTTAAGTATTAGTTTTACAATAAGTACAATTATGCAAATATAACAAAAATCAGCAAGATAATGTATCACCTTGCGAAATAATGAACTGCATTTGTGCGTTTTGTATTGTGTGGCGAGGACGAATATTGCTATGGTAATAAAAAAAGCGCCCCAATGGCAGATGTTTTGCCCAATTTTCATTATCTTTGTTCGATTATAGGCTTGTGCAATATGGAGGAGAAAAAACAAAAAGTAGCAAAAGATATGTTCCGCAAGATGCGCTTCAGTATGAGCGATCCGATTCATCGTGAGGAGTTGTGGAACGTGCATATCTCGCCCGTAGCGATGCTGGGTAGTGCGGTGGCATTCTTTGTTGTGATCTTTTTGCTGGTGTTGGTGCTGGTGTCGTACACGCCGCTGATGGATATCTTCCCCGGCTATCGAACGGCAGCCGAGAAGACACACGACGATCTGGTGCAGAGCGTGATGCGCATCGACTCGCTGGAGCGACGGATGAACGATATGCTCACCTATAACGAGAATATTGCAATGATTATGGAGGGCCGTACCCCTGTGGTGCGAACTCCGCTTTCGGATAACGACACAACGGCATTGGATAAGACCCTGGTGCCGCCTTCGCAGTTCGACTCGTTGCTGCGTGCGCAAATGGAGGGTGATGGCGAGTATTCGCTGGCCCGCACGCTGGCGAGCCGTCAGCAGGGTAGTGGTACGCTTATCTTCTCGTCGCCCGTTGAGGGTATCATCACGCGCCACTTCTCGCGCGAGGACGACCAGCTAGGCGTGGCTATTCAGGCAGCACCGAACGCTCCCGTGACGAGTATCGACGACGGCACGGTGGTGGATGTACTATCGGGTGAGAAGGGATCGGTGGTAACGATTCAGCACTTCAACGGATTTGTGTCGGTGTATCGCAACCTCTCGCAGGTGCTCGTAACGAAAGGTGAGAACCTGAAGAGCCGTCAGGTGGTGGGCTACAACGCTATGCCGACGGTGGGCGATCGAACCAATCCGATGGTGGAGGTGGAGCTATGGAACGAGGGTAGAGCCATAGATCCGGAGGTTTATATTGTATTCTAAACCAAACTTTTGAGATGAAACAACGACTATCAATTCTCGGTTCTACCGGCTCGATTGGAGTTCAGACGCTCGACATCGTAAAGCAGAACCCAGAACTGTTTGAAATAACATCGCTCGTAGCGGGACGAAATTGGGAACTCTTGGCTCGTCAGGCCATTGAGTTTGATGCCGATACGGTGGTCATCGCCGACGAGAGCAAGTATGAGCTACTCAGCGAGGCGCTGAAGGATTATCCGATAAAGGTTTTTACGGGAGATGCGGCCGTCAGTGAGGTGGTGCGTAGCTCGGCCGTCGATGTGGTCGTAAATGCGCTTGTGGGCTATGCAGGCCTGCATCCGACAATAGCGGCTATCGAGGCCGGAAAGAAGATTGCGCTGGCCAACAAGGAGACACTCGTTGTAGGTGGCGATCTGGTGATGCGGATGGCAGCCGAAAAGGGTGTGCCTATTCTGCCGATTGACTCGGAGCATTCGGCAATTTTTCAGTGTCTTGTGGGGGAGCGTTCGCCTATCAGCCGACTGATCGTAACTTGCAGCGGCGGTGCGCTGCGCGATGTGCCCATTGAGCAGTTGCGCGATGTAACGCCCGAGCAGGCGTTGAGGCACCCGCAGTGGTCGATGGGGGCGAAGATTACTATCGACTCGGCGACGCTTGTGAATAAGGGTTTCGAGGTTATTGAGGCGCATTGGTTGTTCGGCATCGAGCCCGAACGCATATCGGTGCTGATTCACCCGCAGTCGATCGTACACTCGATGGTGGAGTTCGAGGATGGGGCGATCAAGGCGCAGCTCGGAACGCCCGATATGCATATTCCGATCAGTTATGCGCTCCTGTTCCCCAATCGTGCCCGATTGGCGAGCGAGCGATTCGATTTTGTGGCCAATCCAACTCTTACGTTTGCCGAGCCCGACAGGGTGAAGTATCCCGCGCTGGACATCGCCTACGACTGTATGCGTCGCGGAGGTACGG
>JAFOEH010000002.1 GCA_017380275.1 Alistipes sp. | reverse complement strand
GCATCCACTCCGGGATTCTGCAGACCCCCCGAGTTGATAAGTCCCGAACGGCACTCGGCAATACGAGGCGTAGGATTACCGAAGCGGGCCTCACGCGTAGTTCCCTTGATTGATATCGAGCCGAGGATGTTGATATCGTAGAACTCATTATGCTCACGACCAAAACCAAAGGTTCCACTCGCAGGGATAACGGGGTTGTCCAGCTTCACACCGCACAACTCAACCGACAAATCAAATTTCTTATCCATATCCATCCTCCTTACCAGATTATCTCTTCACGTTTCATTACGGGGCCCTCCTTGCAGATACGCTTGTTGCCCGTCAGCGTCTTGCAGCTGCAACCCATACAAGCTCCGAAGCCACAACCCATACGCTCCTCAAACGAGAGCTCACCCTTTACCGAGGTGCTGTCGCACAAGGCCTTAAGCATAGGCATCGGGCCGCACGAATAGAAGTAGTCGAAGTCGATGGCGCCCTCGCGGATAGCATCCGTCACAAAGCCCTTCACGCCAACCGAGCCATCAGCCGTCGAGATATGAACATCGACACCCAACGCACGGAACTCATCAGCATAGAAAATCTCCTTCGCGGTATTAAAGCCAAGCACGACACTCACCTTCTTGCCACGACCGACCAAATCCTTAGCCAGACGATACAACGGCGGCACGCCTACGCCACCGCCAACCAAGAGCGGACGTTCGCACTCCACATCGACATCGAAGCCGTTGCCAAGTCCCGTCAGCACATCCAACTCCACGCCAGCCGCCATACGGCTCATCAGCTCCGTACCGCGACCTACGACCTTATAGATGATGGTGATTGTCTTCTCATCCCAGTCGTTGATCGAGATCGGACGACGCAGATACAACCCCTCAAGCTCGATATTTACAAACTGACCAGGGCGGCTGATCCACTGCGTATCGCCCTCGAGCACCATACGCCAGACATCTGACGTAAGGGGCTCGTTGGCAACGATTTTATAGATTCCTTTCTTATACATATTACTTTCCGTCGATGGTTGATACACCGAGTGTGATCTCCTCCAGCACATCGAGCAACACGCTCACAGTCTCCAACGCGGTGAAGAGCGTCACGTTGTTCTCAGCCGCAGCACGACGAATCTCATAACCGTCGCGGCGGGTGCTGTGCTGATTAACATCAATGGTGTTGATTACATAGGTAACGTGGCCCTTGCGCAACTCATCGTAAATCTCATTGCTACCCTCGCTGATCTTTCTCAGGTGACGGGTACGCACACCGTTATTACGCAGGAACTCGCACGTTCCGCCCGTTGCCTCGATGTTGAAGCCGAGATCGTAGAAACGACGGATAAGCGGCAGAGCACGCTCCTTATCCACGTCGGCAATCGTTACGAAGATCGTACCGTAGTTAGCCACGGCTACGCCCGACGACTGCAATGACTTATAGAGTGCGCGAGTAAGGCTCTTGTCGTAGCCGATAGCCTCACCCGTTGACTTCATCTCAGGCGAGAGGTAAGAGTCAACACCGCGAATCTTTGCAAACGAGAACGCAGGCGACTTAACGAACCAGCGAGTGCTCTCCTTACCATAAACATCGGTGATACCCTGCTCTCGCAGCGAGTGGCCGAGGATAACCATCGTAGCAATCTTCGCCATAGGCACACCCGTTGACTTCGAGAGGAAGGGAACGGTACGCGATGAACGAGGATTCACCTCGATCACGAATACCTTATCCTGCTCATCCACGATAAACTGGATGTTGAACAGACCAACGATACCGATAGCCAAGCCCAGACGCTGAGTGTACTCGATGATGGTATCCTTCACCTGCTGGCTTACGCTGAAGGTGGGGTAGACACTGATACTATCGCCTGAGTGGATACCCGTGCGCTCAACGTGCTCCATAATACCGGGGATGAATACATCCTTGCCATCGCAGATTGCATCAACCTCCAACTCCTTGCCCTGAATATACTTATCGACCAGCACGGGTGACTTCTCGTTAATCTCAACAGCCGAGCGCAGGTAGTGGCGCAGAGTCTCCTCATTACCAACGATCTGCATCGCACG
>JAFOEH010000191.1 GCA_017380275.1 Alistipes sp. | reverse complement strand
GGCAGTCGATACCACCTCGCGCCAGAGCGTGAGGGAGGAGTATGCTGCGATGCAGATTGTGGCAGGTCACGATATGCAGGGAGAGGAGATTCCCGAACGAAGCGTGGTATATAAGATGTTGAAGAAGCGCTACTTCTTCGGTTTTGGCGCGTACGGTTAATTGGATTTTATGAGCGAGAAGAAGATATACGATGTCCCCGCAACCAAGGCCGAGCGCGATCAGATGCGCGAGCGGCTGGAGGCATTTGTGCGCAGTCGTGAGCTTGTGCCGCCGCTCTCGATAGAGGTACTGGAGTCGCTCTCGGAGAGCTTTCTTGCGCAGGAGGGGTTGCCCGTAACGCTGCGCGAGTGGACGATGGTCGAGATGCACAACTGCGTATGGATGCCTGTGCTTGCGGCGATTCCGCACGAGCGTCGTATGTTGCTGCTGCCGCAGTGTCTGCGCCATTCGGCCAAGTGTGAGGCCGAGATCGATGAGGTGGGACTGCTATGCCACAGATGTATGGCGTGTCGCATCCCGTCGTTGGAGGATCGGGCTGCCGAACTGGGTATGATGAGTATTGTGGCTGAAGGATTTACGACGGTGATAAATCTCATTAAGGCGGGTGTGATTGATGCGGTGATAGGTGTGAGCTGTCTGGATTCGCTCGAGAGAGCCTTCCCGCTGCTTGTGAATAATGCTGTGCCGGGAGTGGCTGTGCCGCTCAATATGGCAGGGTGTAAGGATACGACGGTGGATGACGACCACGTCATAAGAATGATGGAGGCATACACCCCTTCGGAGGTGGCGCTCATCGATCACGAGGCGTTGCTGAAGGAGGTGAACAGCTGGTTTGAGCGTCGGGCATTGGAGCGTTATGTGGAGAATTATGACGATCCTACTATCGGGCTTGCGCTGGATTGGCTCACCACGGACGGAAAGCGTTGGCGACCTTATCTCTTTGCGGCGACCTATGCGGCGCTGAAGGGCGAGATGGCCTTTCCGGAGGAGGTGAAGCGTACGGCCATAGCGGTGGAGTGTTTCCACAAGGCATCGCTCGTACACGACGATATTGAGGATAACGATGCGGAGCGATATGGCAAGCCTACGCTGAACTCGCTGCACGGTGCGGCAATCGCAATCAATGTGGGCGATGTGTTGTTGGGAGAGGGTTACAGACAGCTGAGTCAATGCGCGGGTAAGCTGACGGGTATAATCGCAGGAGCACACGTTGCTCTGTGTCGCGGTCAAGGTATGGAGCTGGAGTGGTGCCGCAGGCCTCGACGAGTGTCGCTTGATTGGGTTATTGACGTATTTAGATATAAGACTTCGCCGGCCTTTGAGGTGTCGCTGATGCTGGGCCTACAATCGGCCAAAGGCGAGGAGTCGCTACAGGAGGCGTTGCTCCGATACTCGGAGGCGCTGGGTGTGGCGTATCAGTTGAGGGATGATGTGGCCGATTATGATGGCGATGAGGTGATTGAGTTGCGCCCCTCGGCGGTATTTGCGCTGCTGTGTGATATGGCACCGAGCGAGGATTTCGTGGCGGAGATGATTGCGGCCAAGAACGTGAAGGAGTTTTTGCGTCAGCAACATCAGGAGTTGCTCGATAAGGCACTGCAAAGAGTTGCGGCGATGGCCGAGGAGTATCGCCTGAAGGCGATTGAGGCTCTGGAGAGCATAAATAATATGGAACTCAAACGATTGCTGTTTCGCGTGACAGCTCGTATATTGAAATAGGATGCAGCGCAGCGTAACCATAAAATTGTTGCAGACGCTTCAGCGCGGATGCTCTTCGCTTGGCGTGCAGGCTCGCGAGCTGATCGTGGGATTTCTGCTCTCGCAGCGGACCGAGCGTGGGGTGTATGTCAATAAGCAGGGTGAGGAGGATTTGTACTACACCACATTTGGTTGGTTGCTGGAGTCGGCACTCGGCCTGAGGCAGGATGCCGAGGCGATGGAGCGATACATAGCCGAGGTTGATTTGGAGAGTCTGGATCTGGTGCATTATGCGGCGGCGGTGCGCTGTCGATTGCTGCAACGCGGAGCCAAAGGGCGATTGTCGTTGCTGTGGCAGGCTCTGCAACGTACGCCAACGCGCGAGTTGGAGAGTTTTAAGAGTGTGCCGAATAACGACACCGAGGCGCCATATACGCAGTTTATATGGATGTCGCTCTGCGAAGATACGCGAAACGATTATAGGGCTGCAGCGCTCGATGCTTATCGCACCTCGGATGGTGGATATGCCAACGTAAAGGGCGGTAACGAGATGGCGACAAATGCTACGGCGGCGGCGTTGATGGTCGTGGGGCAGAGCGAAGGGTATGATGTGGCGAGGGTGAGTCCGCTACTTCAGGCGCAGGAGCCGAGTGGAGGATTTCGAGCTACGGGCGTAGCGCCGATTCCCGATCTGCTATCGACGGCGACGGCTCTGTTTGTGATAGATTGTTATGGCGCAAAGCCCCGATATGAGGCTGCCGATTTTGTGGAGGCCCACTGGCTGGAGAGTGGCGGGTTTGCCGCGACGCTGCTCGACGAGAAGAGCGATGTGGAGTACCTCTTTTATGGATTATTGGCTTTGGGAACATTATGAACGTAGAGAAGATAGATGCAATAATAAGCGACCTGACGGAGCGTCTTAAGGCGCAACGCACGAAGGGGCAGATGTGGCGAGGTGAGCTATCGTCGAGTGCCATATCGACCTCGGTGGCGGCATTTGCGCTGTATAAGATAGATGCCGAGAGGTACAAGGAGCGTATAGATCAGGCGGTGGAGTGGCTGCTCTCAACGATGACCGAGGATGGCTCGTGGGGCGACACGCCTGAAAGCCCGTCGAATATGACGGCTACGCTGCTCTCATATACATCGCTCTATGCGCAGGGACGCGCTCCCGAGCAGACGAAACGATACCTAGAGAGGCGTTTTGGCGGCATTGATGACGAGCATATCGTGCGCGGTGTGCTGGAGTATTACGGCAAGGATTTGACCTTCTCGGTGCCCATCTTGGTGATGTGTGCATTAGCAGGAATCCTGAAAAAGTGGGATCGAATTCCGCAGTTTCCATTCGAGCTGACGATCCTGCCACAGCGATTCTTCCGATTCCTGCAGCTGCCCGTGGTGAGCTACGCTATACCTGCACTTATTGCGGTGGGAATTGTGCGATTCCGTCGGGGCAAGCAGGGCATCTTCTCGCCCGTGCGTGAGGCGTTCGTGCCTAAGTGTATGCGCGTGCTTACGTCGCTACAGCCCGAGAATGGAGGATTCCTGGAGGCGGCTCCGCTGACGGCTTTTGTGAGTATGTGTCTGTGTGAGGCCGATATGAGGGAGCATACGGTGGTCGAGAAGGCGGCTGAGTTCCTATATGACACGCAGCGTAAGGATGGTGCGTGGCCTATTGATACAGATTTGGCAAGCTGGGTTACGGCGCTAGCGGTGAAGGCTTTAGGCGAAGATACGGAGGAGCGAGAGCTCTTGGCAAAGAAGATTCGTGGCAATGCCTTCAAAGAAAAACACTACTTCACGGGCGCACAGGCCGGTGGATGGGGTTGGAGCGACAGACCGGGAGCAGCGCCCGATGGCGATGATACGTCGGGAGCGTTAGTGGCTCTGCATACGCTCAGCGGAGGCGAGTATTGTGACGAGGTGGGAGCTGGCGTGGAGTGGCTGATGGCGTTGCAAAACAACGATGGCGGTATGCCGACCTTCTGCAAGGGTTGGGGTAAGTTGCCATTCGACCGCAGTAGTGCCGATATTTCGGCTCACGCTCTGCTGGCAATGGAGCTATGGATGGATCATCTGCCCGAGAAGATGCAGCAGCGAGCCAAGCGGAGTATTGGACGACTGATAGGCTGGATGTCGCGCGAGCAGGCCGAGGATGGATCGTGGGTGCCGCTATGGTTTGGCGATCAGGATGCAGAGGATGAGCGCTCGCCAGTATATGGAACGGCGACGGCGGTGGAGTATCTCTCGCAGTCGAAGAACGAGGCTGTGCGTCCGCTTATCGAGCGTGGTGCGAAGTTCCTGATGGAGGCCCAGAACGACGATGGCGGTTGGGGCGGAAAGCGAGGCGTAGAGTCTAAAGTGACGCTCACGGCGCGTGCGCTGAGTGCCTTGGCTTCGGTAGAGAGTGCGGATCGAGAGGTCGTGGAGCGAGGATTTGATTATATCTATCAGGCGTGGCAGAGTGGCAAGTTGTACGATGCCGAGCCGATAGGATTGTACTTTGCGAGGTTGTGGTACTCGGAGCCGATGTACAATATGACCTTCGTGCTTATGGCAATGAAAAAACTGAAAAACTTAATATAGTGAAAGATCGTAAGTTAATTTATGTTGCGGCTGCTACGGCTGCGGTATATCTGATTCTGATCCTGTG
>JAFOEH010000190.1 GCA_017380275.1 Alistipes sp. | reverse complement strand
TTGAGTTGGTCGATGGCGAGCCATTTCGCGAGTTCATCGGCGATGAGCGTGTGATGATGGCAGTGCATTATGTGCGCAAGGTAGGGAACAATGCCGCACATTCAGCCTCGCCTGTAAGCAAAAAAGAGTCGTTTTTCTCGGTACTAAACATCTTCAATGTGGTGGGTGCCATATTGTTGAAGTTGCGCATGGTCGATGAGGTGAAACCTTTTGACCGAACACTTATCCCTAACTCGGTACAAAAATCGGTAATACCCCCTATGAAGGTTATTGTATCTTCAACCGACAAGATTGTAGCCGAAGCCGACAAAGAGGCGGTAACAGCACCCGAACCGGTAGTAGAGATAGCAAGCGACCTCAGCGAAGCCGAAACACGCACAATGTACATCGACCTAATGTTGAAAGAGGCCGGTTGGGATATCCTCCCCACCAAGGGAACCGTTCAACCACTCAAAGCATGTATCGAAGTGGAGGTGACCGGAATGCCCAACAACCACGATGTGGGATATGTGGATTATGTGCTATTTGGTGGCGACGGCAAGCCGTTGGCTGTAATCGAAGCGAAACGCACATCTGTTTCGCCCATCAAGGGCAAGCATCAAGCCGAACTATATGCCGACTGCCTGGAAGCACAATATGGTGTGCGTCCGGTGATATATTACACCAATGGATTTGAAACATATATCATTGATGGATTGGGCTATCCTCCTCGTCAAGAGGCGTATAGTTAAACAACGACAATTGAAAGGAGGTTGGACAAGAATCGAGGAGATGATCGATGATGACATATTATCAGAGGATGAGGCCGAGCGTTTGGCCCCGTATCTTCGATTCAGGCTTTCAGCCACCGAGTAGCCGTTAATTCCATAGGCGATCGTGCGACAGAAGTCGTGCCCGCCACAGCAAAACGCGGCCCGCGCAAGGGCAAAACAAAAGAAAATATTAATAACAAAAAATAAAAAAGATTTAAGATTATGATTATTATGCCGGTAAAGGAGGGTGAGAACATCGAGAAGGCCCTCAAGAAGTTTAAGCGTAAGTATGAGCGTACAGGTGTTTTGAAGGAGTTGCGTCGTCGTCAGTACTTCACCAAGCCCTCAATCGCAAAGCGCGAGCAGATGCAGCACGCTATCTACGTTGAGCACACTTACCGTCAGGAGGAGTAATCCTTTCCGCACGATAATACAAGCCCCGATTTCGGGGCTTTTTTTGTTTTTAGCGGTATCGTACCGATGATCTTTTGGACATTTGTTGTTTTGGATTGATTGTTGCATCTGGGTGTTGAAACAAAATCTGAACGTTATGAAAAAGATCTATTACTCTCTGTTACTTACCTTTGCTGCTATGCTCTTTTCGCCTGTCGAGGCTATCGAACAATGGCGTCAGGATCAGCGCGATACAACGCTCCTGTCGGAGTGGGTTGATGGAAACTATAAGGTGTGCCGCTATCTTGTTCGCGATGCCGCTGCCGAGCCTCAATTCACCTTCGATTACTCCATTTCGGCCTCTACGCTCTCGACCCTTAACGCCGCCGATGATGCCGAACTGAAGAGCGTCGATGCTATCCTGCAACATCTGCGTAGCGATACGCTGGCACACGTTCGACAGATCGTCATCACGGGCTACGCCTCTCCCGATGGCAACGCCGCCTCAAACGAGCTTCTCGCGCTGGAGCGCGCGCAGAAATTCCGCTCGTTACTCGATTCGCGTTATGGTCTCTCTCCTATGTATCCCGTTCGCGTTGAAACCGATGTCGAGAGCTGGCAAGCCTGCGATGCGGCCATACGCTCCTCGTCGCTTGACGATAAACAGCAGGTGCTTGATATCCTTGATTCCTCAGATCCTGAGGCCGTCAAGGAACAGCAACTCAAGCGTTTGCCATCTGTGTGGAGTTTGATGCGTAGTCAGATTTTGCCATCGATGCGACGTGTCGATATGAAGATTTTCTATGATGTTGATGCTGTTGTCGAGGTGCGCACTCTCATCGAGAAGCCACAGCCCAAGCCTACCACCGTTGCTGAACGCCCCAAGCGTCCGCCTTTTAAGGACGATCTAACGCTCGGCGTGATTGTCGATATGAACCACGAGGATGGCCTGTATTAGCCTCCGTTGAGCGCAAAATAGGCCGGCACAAATCGGTTGCGACGTAGAAGTTGTTGCCAAATATTTTGCACAAATCGAATTGATTTCGTATATTTGCCTAAATAAGTTTAGTATAAATTAATTTAAATTGACTTTGTTATGGCAAATTTGAGAGATCTTAAGAAGGAGATCGACTATCGTTTGGAGGAGTTTGTCTTCGATTGCGAGATGGCAATATATTTTCAGCCCTCGAAGGAGGAGGCCGTTGTTGGCATTATGGAGAATGCTGTAGCATTGCGCAACGCTCTCTATATCAAGGCTAACCATCCCACCGAGCCCCGCAACGCATCGCTGGTGAAGAAGTACTACGCTGCTCTGCGTCGCGATATGGTTTCGTCATTCGGTAGCCTGTTCGCCGAGCTCAGCGCCCTGAACGAGAAATAGTTGCGTAGCGCAACCGCCCGAAGTAGGGTCGGGTAAAACAAGAGGCTGTCTAACTTCGTGTTAGCAGCCTCTTTTGTATCTGATTTTCGATAGTGCCTGGCCTCGGACTTTATCTATGATCGTGGCAACCGTCGCCCGTGTGATGCTCCAGAACGGTATGCGGAACGTGCCCGTGCGAAACGATCTGAATCGGGCAGTCGTAGTTACGTAACTGCTCTTCTGTCAGTATGTTGGAGTCGTGGCGGTGAACGTGACGATTGACGCAAATTATGCTCTTCACCACGCTCGTTATCGTTCCCAAATCGTGCGACACTATCACTATGGCCATCTGCTCGCTCAGCTGCTGCACCATTGCATAAAACTCGTGTTCGAAACGGTTGTCAACGAAGTTTGTTGGCTCGTCTAAAATCAGCAGTTTGGGCTCAGATATTATCGCACGACAGAGCAACGCTCGTTGCATCTGACCGCCCGAAACTTCGCCAATAGGCCGCTTGGCTAAATCTGCAATCCCCATTCGATCAAGGAGTTGTCGCGCCTTTGCCTTGTCCTTCAATGAGTATCTGCCAAAGAATCCCCGCTCGGTCTGCAACCCCGATAGCACCACCTCCTCAATCGAGATCGGGAATCGCATATCGAACTGACTCACCTGCGGCATATACCCGATTTTGAAGTGGTTACCGTGCTTAAGTGAGGAGTCAATCTCGATCTTGCCACTATGCGGCACAGCGCCCAAAATAGCCTTTATGAGTGTCGTTTTCCCACCTCCGTTAGGGCCAATTACGCCCAGAAAATCGTCCTCAAAAATATCAAGTGATACGTCCTCAATGGCCGCATCTCCATCGTAGCGCACGCTCACATCACGCAGTGAAATTATCTTTTTTCGACTCTCGTTCATTTTATTTACCTTCTGATATTAAGCGAGTTATCTCCTTGATAGTCTCTATCGGATTTTCTGCCAAAGGATTTATCTGCATCGCTTCCACGCCCATATCCTTCGCCACCACATCGACCACCGACCGTGGGAACTCCACCTGATAAAGCAGTACCTTCACACCCTTTTCACGCGCCGAATCAATAATCTGCCCAATCTGTCGTGCCGACGGCTCCTTGCCATCATTTTCGATTGCAATCTGCTCCAATCCGTATGCTCGTGCGAGGTATCCAAGCGCCGGATGATATATCACGAAAGCTCTGGTGTCGGCCGCCTCAAAACTTCCTTTGCAGTAGCTATTCAACTCCTCGAGTCGCTGCATAAGCGACTCATAACCAGCTTTATAATCGGCAGTAGGGTAGTGCTCCGCTATCGCCTCATAGGCATTGCGAGCCATTATCTTCAGCTCGCGTGGAGATGTCCAAATGTGCGGATCAATGCCGTGATGATGTGCGTGATGCGCCTCATCAGCGTGGTGATTGTGATGTTCGTGCGTGGCCTCTGCGTGCGAATGTTCACCCTCGATTAAATCGACTCCACGACTGAGATCGACCATCTTATCCTTGTCGCCAATGCGCTCCAACAGATTCTTCTCAAAGTCTATCAACCCTGTGGTTAGCAGCAGTTTAGCGTCCTTCACTTCTGTCATCTGTCGTGGCGTCGGATCGAACGTCTCGGGACTTGCGCCGGCGGGAACCAGCACTCCAACCTCTACGGCACCTTGCGTAATCTGCTCAACCAAATATCGTAGCGGCTCAATACTTACGATTATCTCCTTGCTTGGTCGCTGCTTTTCGCTGCACGCCGTCGCAAACATTGCACCAACGATTGCTATTAATATATATCGGCATATATTTCTTTTCATAACTTTAATCTCAATAACAATATGCAAATATACGAAAATAGTCAAAACATCGTGCGTCCTAACAAAAAAGTCCGACCTGAGAAATGGTCGGACTTATAGTCTTTACAGATACTATATTTTACAACTTTGTGAGGTTGAAGTTTCTCCACAACACCTTGATGTTGTTACCGTCGTGGATCTGCAACATAATACGGCCGGTCTTCGAACCGATCAGCTCGTCATCAAGCTCCATCATAGCCTCGCCGTTGAGCCAAGTCTGTACCTTGTTGCCCTCTACGCGCAGACGCAGCGTGTTCCACTCGCCCTCCTTGAGGATTGACTCCTTCTCGTCTGGAATCTGCTTGAGCCAGCCGCGACCGTATGACTCATACACGCCACCCGTATCGTTACCCTTGGGAGCAACCTCACACTGCCAGCCGTTCACGATGTTGTTCTCGTAGCCACCCTCCACGAATGAGTGGAAGAAGAGACCTGAGTTGCCGTTCGACATCTGCTTGAACTCTACCGTCAAGTCAAAATCCTTGTAGTACTCGCGAGTACCGAGGTAGCCGTACTTCAGATCCTCGCCGTTCTCGGTTACCAGATTGCCATCCTTATCAACCGACACGCGCATACTTCCGAAGAGCTCCCAACCGGTCAAATCCTTGCCGTTGAAGAGGCTAACCTTCTGGCCGGAACGCTTCTCGGGCAACTCCTTGATCTTGATGTTGCGGAACGATGCGGGGTCGCCGTGATCCTGCAGGCAGATTACGCCAGTGTGAGCCAGACCGTACTCGGTAGCAGTTCCCCACTTTCCGCTTGCCTTCTTCGCAAACCAATCCTCGGTGTAAGCCTCGAACTCCAGAATCTTCTCGCCATTGAGCCAGTGCTCAACGTGGCCGTTGTCGTAAACGATCTTCGATGAGTTCCACTCGCCTACGGGATTAACCTTCATCTTGCTGTAGTCGGGCAGGTGCATAGCGTAATCTACGCCCAGCTTCTGCCACTCCTCCAACTTCGTAGGAGCATTAACCTCCTCCCAGCCCTCGTTGTCGATGAGCTGATACTCGGGACCTGTAACATAGGGCACCTTGAACTTGGGGTGCTCCACAACGTAGTACAACATACCGCTATTACCGCCGTGTGTGAGCTTCCAATCCCACACCAGCTCGAAGTTAGCGTACTGCTTGTCGGTTACGATGTAGCCAGAAGCGTCGCCGCCCTCACCCTTTGCTTGAATGCAACCATCCACAACGTGCCAGCCGCCCAGCAGCTCGGTCTCGTTGAAGCTACGCCAGCCGTTCAGCGTCTCACCGTCGAAGAGGAGCTGCCAGCCCTCAGCCTTCTCGGCCTCGCTCAGCGTGTTGTGCTTTTGGCACGAAGTTGCTACGCCGCCCACCAGAGCTGCCGCCATAGCAAATGATACAAATTTCTTCATACTTTTGAGTTTTTTATGATTAATGTTTATCCAATCTTTTTGTCTATGTATTTAACCTTCAGCGCAAAATCTCCCGATTGGCTCTCCGCCTCAAGTATCAGGCCCTGCCGCTGATCCATAGTCCTTGCATTCGGCCGCGAGTAGGGTAGCTCCTCCGTATACCACGCCTGGTACAACTCCTCACCGAGGAGTGCCTCAGCCTTGCGACAATCATATCCCAATATCTGCCGCCTTTGCTTCGTTACTCTCCACTCACGCGAATCCTCACCCTCGGCAAAACAAGCCGCCAAAGCATCATTCATCGGCTCATAGCTACCATCGAATGAGCGCAACCTATATTCGCGCTTGCACAGCACCTCATATTTATATGCAGCCTTGCCAATCTGGTGGAAAGTCGTGTCTATCTGCAGATGCACCAGATCGCTCTTGCCACAAAAAGTGCGCTCATAAATCACCGCTAAGTGTTCGTCATCCCATCGTTGCAATTGCATTGCATTCAGCTTCTCACGACTTGTCAGATAGTGTCCCTGACCATTGCCCAGCACAAACAACTGAACGGCCGTCGCCACCATCGCCACAGCCACTGCAATAAGCCCGATATGAGAAATTTTGCACTTCATTTTCAATAAGGCACAAATTACTCGGTAAATTTACTAAAGAATTTCCAAATTTCCTCGGCTATTTCCAAATCTTTCTCACCCCAGCTGTGTCCGCCGCCCACAATTTCGTATAGCCAGACGTCATTTCCACCCTTGCTGTCAACGTATTTGTGTGCAATGACCTTGTTCGACGTGGCCGACTTGAGCGGTAACTCCTCGTGCGTAACCTCCTCGCAACCATTCTGTTTTACCCAGTAATCGATCGCGTCGGGCACGGGTATGTATGCGCCCCAGCCGCCTTTATTCTCCATATCACCCGTCCACTCCGAAGTGCGATCCTCTGTTCCGTGAACCTCGAAGAGTGGGATAGGGCGGTTGCGTGTATACTTCTCAGGCATCCACGCCATCGTAAGTCCCGCAATCGGTGCAACGGCTGCAAAGGTCTTTTGGCTGCAATAGGCCAACAGATAGCACATCTCGCCACCGTTCGACATTCCCGTGCAGAAGGTGTTTCGCTTGCTGAGGCTGTGCTCTTTTTGAAGACGCTTTGCGAGCTTACTGAGGAATGATATGTCATCCACCTTCATATCGTGCTGAAACGGATAACCTACATTCCAACAGTTCTTCCCACGTCCATCCTTTGATCCCTGCGGATAACAAACCGCAAAACCATATTTGTCGGCAACTTGGTTCAGCCCAACGTGATCGAGGTCGAATGTGCCGCCATATCCGTGTAGCGCAAAAACCAAGGGAGCGTCAGCTCCAATCCCGGCAGGCAGGTAGAGTTTGTAAGTTCGCTCCACGCCATCAATTGTGCAGTTGTAAGTCTCGTACGATGCATTTTTCTTTGCCGAGGCAGCGGTAGGGTAGATAGCCATCAGTAGAATTAGATTTAGAAAACAGATCAATCCACGTTTCATAGAGGTTGTTGTCATAATGTGTGAGTTTAGTTTGCTATACAAATTTAACGAAAATAAATTATCCCCGCACACCTTATATATAATTATTTATGCATCACATACTATATGGCAACTAAATGCTACGCGTGTGAGTCGAGCTCTTTAGTCACATCTGCTTAATGTTAACCCCCAACGCTTACAACTCTTGCACACCAGCATCTCTCTCGGCGTAGCTTTGGGCATCGCAAACAATAATTCAAAGAAATAATCCTCTCCATACCAATGAGACAATTTTCTCGCACCAACCT
>JAFOEH010000189.1 GCA_017380275.1 Alistipes sp. | reverse complement strand
GGTTGACGACGGCCGAAAATTCGTATATTTGTCAAAATTATATCGATATGAGAATGAAACACATCTTCCTCATTGCCTTTTCGGCATTGATGTTTATAAGTTGCCAGCACCATTTCATCTCCTCGTCGGAGGTCCGCCAATCGGTTCACGAGGCCTTCGAGCAGCGCCGAGCTGTATTTACCGAGGGTGGTGTATTTGATATTTTCGATAGCGAACTAACCGAGGATGAGCGTGGTGCGATGGAGTTCCTCTATTCGTCGATGACCTCATCCGATTTGGGTGATTACGATGGCGAGTTTTTCCTTGCCAACGTGCGCCAGTCATTGCTTGCACGCGAGCAGATGCCGTGGGGTAATGATGTGCCGGAGGATCTTTTCCGTCACTTTGTGCTGCCCATTCGTGTCAACAATGAGCGCCTTGATGAGTTCCGTATGGAGTACTACGATGAACTGTCGAAGCGCATCAAGGGCCTGTCGCTGCACGATGCAGCGCTGGAGATCAACCATTGGTGCCACGAGAAGGCTACATATGTCCCCACCGACCGCCGCACCTCATCGCCTATGGCCACGATGCTCACGGGCGAGGGCCGTTGTGGTGAGGAGTCAACCTTTACGGTCTCGGCTCTGCGTGCTGTCGGAATCCCCGCACGTCAGGTTTATACGCCCCGCTGGGCACATACTGACAGTAACCACGCTTGGGTTGAGGCGTGGATTGATGGCGAGTGGTACTTTATGGGAGCGTGCGAGCCTGAGCCTGAGCTTAACGTGGCGTGGTTCAACCAGCCTGCCACCCGCGCAATGCTGATGCACACCCGCGTTACGGGCGACTACTCTGGCCCCGAGGATGCCATCCAGAAGACCAACTGCTTCACCGAGATCAACGTCATCGACAACTACGCCCCCGTGCGCCACTCCGTAGTTCACGTTGTGGATGCCGACGGCAAGGCTGTCGAGGGCGCTACCGTCGAGTTTCAGATCTTCAACTATGGCGAGTTCACCACCGTTGTAACCCTCCCGACCGATGCTGCGGGCGAGGTGTCGCTGCATATGGGTTTGGGCGATATCTTCATCTGGGCCTCGCACGAGGGCCGCTTCGGCTTCGGCAAGCTCTCGGGCGATAGTATTACAGTCAAGCTCGATAAGCGCGATGGTGATTCATTCACCTTCGAGGAGGATATGATGCCACCCGTTCCGGGCGAGATCCCTGTCAATCTTACAGATGAGCAGGTTGCCGCCAATAAGGTGCGCCTCTCGAATGAGGATGCAATCCGTATGGCTTACACTTCAACCTTTATGACAGCCGATAAGTGCAAGGAGTACACGCCCCGCGAACAGGCGCTGCTGATCGAAGCTATGGGTAATTGGCGCGATGTCAAGGCCTTCATCGATTCGAAGTCGGGCGCCGACCGCGACCGCGCACTCGCTATGCTCGAGGCCCTTGCCCCGAAGGATCTGCACGATACGAAGTTGGCCGTTCTGGAGGATGCTCTCTCTGCGGTGGAGCCCGCTCAGCTTACCGACACCTACGTTAATTATATCCTCAACCCACGCATCGACTTCGAGTTCCTGCAGCCATATCGCACGGTGATACGCCAGACGCTTGGTTCCGAGTTGGGAGCTACACCATCGGCTACGCAGATTATCGAGTGGGTAAAGACTAATATCAAGACCGCGGACGAATACAACCCCATCCAAATCCTCTCAACTCCCGCTGGCGTTTTGCGTCTGCGCCGTGCCGATAGCCTCTCGCGCGAGATTTTCTTTGTTGCAGCGTGTCGTGCGTTCGGCGTCGCATCGCGTATGAGCAGTATGAGCGGTATGCCGCAGTATCTGGGCGAGAATGGTTGGGTTGATGTTATGCTCGACGGAGATGTTGCCGAGCGTGAGGCGCGTCGTGGAGCTATCCGAACGATATACGATCCCCGCATCGTTCCGGCGATCCCCACACCTACCTATTATACTCACTGCTCAATCAGTAAAATCGAGAATGGCCGTCTGCGTGCCATCCGTTTCGATAGTAACCTGAAGAATGATTTGGGTGCTACGGCCGACCCAAGCCTTTTGGCCGAGCATATCGAACTCGACGAGGGCCACTACATCCTCACTACGGGTAACCGTATGGCCAGCGGTAAGATCTTGGCGCGTGTGGTAACATTCTCTGTCGAGGAGGGTAAGGTCAAGGATATAGAGTTGCGCCTGCGCCCTGCTAACGACGAGGTGGGTGTAATTGGCTCGATGGATGCCGAGATGCGTTACTTGCCCGAGGGTGCCGAGATGGAGACCTCGTTGCTCTCCACTACGGGCCGAGGCTACTTCCTCGTAGCGGTTATGGGAACGAGCGATGAGCCTACCAACCACGCTTCACGCGGTTTGGCCTCTATTGCTGGGGAACTTAAGCAGTGGGGACGCCCTATCGTGCTGCTTAACTCGTCGAAGGAGGATGCCGCTAAGTATAACCGCTCGATGCTGGGCGATCTGGAGGCGCACTTTGGAGTCGATGTTGACGATAAGGTTCGTCAGATGCTCTGCTCGGGCTGTAACTCAACGTCGAAAACCCTGCCGGTGATAGCTCTTTGCGACACGTTCGGTCGCGTGGTCTACTTCTCACAGGGCTATAACACCTCGCTTGCCGAGCAGCTAAAGAGTGTTATTCACAAGCTCTGATACCACCTCCCGAGCCGAGTGGCGTATGATTCCCTCGCGGTCGGGGTAGGCAGCAAACGAAACGTCGGCGCCACGATAGGCACAATCGATAAGATTGACGGCGGCTGTGGAGTGAAACTCCGTGGCCGCTGTTTTTTGCTCGATGAGTGCCACGTTCGATGGGTTTATTCCTGCTCCGGGCATTATTATGATGCGCCCAGCAGCCTGTCCAACAAGTTGTGCAATGAGCTCTGCGCCCTCTGCTGCCGTAGGCTTCTGTCCCGATGTGAGCAGTCGGTCACACCCTAACGCAATGATCTGCTCCAATGCCTCCGTAGGCTTGCGACACACGTCAAAGGCTCTGTGGAATGTTACCGACATATCCCCTGTGGCCTCCATCATCTGACGGCAGGCGGCAACATCTATATCGCCCTCTGTGGTCAGCGCTCCTATCACTACTCCGTGCAAACCCATTCGTCGGCAGGTCTCGATGTCGCGGCACATTGCATCGACCTCCGCCTCCGAATAGCAGAATCCGCCCTCACGCGGACGTATCAGCACGTTTATATCTATCTCCAGCCCAGCATCGACGATTGCTCTAATCACACCTAAACTTGGTGTTACGCCACCGCAGGTTATGGCGGCACAAAGCTCTATTCTGCGGGCGCCCCCCGCCTCGGCCTCGCGAGCTTCGTCGAGCGAGGAGCAACAAACTTCTATTGTACGCATCGAAAAAAGTTTTTAATCAATGTAAAGTTATCAATTTTGTTTGATATTTCTCGCTTGATGAGTTGAAATTAACTAACTTTGTAGCCATATGACACAAGTAAGAGCAAAAAAAGCGCTTGGCCAGCACTTCCTGACCGACCTAAATATCGCCCGCAAGATATGTTTCTCGCTGTCGGGCGGAACAGCCGATGCCCCCTGTAAGGTGTTAGAGGTGGGTTGTGGTATGGGTGTGCTCACGCAGTTCCTTCTTCAGCGCGATGATATCATAACCTACGGTGCCGAAATCGACTCCGAGAGTGTTGTTTATCTTCACGAACACTATCCCGATTTTACGCCCCGCCTTATCGAGGGCGACTTCCTGAAGATGAACCTACGCGAGCGATTTGGCAACGAGGTACGCGTTATCGGCAATTTCCCGTATAATATTTCTTCGCAGATTTTCTTCAAGGTTATCGAGAACCGCGATATCGTCCCCGAGTGTGTGGGTATGATCCAGCGCGAGGTGGCCGTCCGTATCGCCGAGCCTCCCGGTTCGCGCGAGTATGGCATCCTGAGCGTTCTGTTGCAGGCGTGGTACGACATTGAGTATCTCTTCACCGTTGGTGAGAAGGTCTTCAATCCGCCCCCGAAGGTCAAGTCGGCTGTCATCCGCCTTACACGCAACGCAACCGAGCATCTGGGCTGCGATGAGGCGCTCTTCGTTAAGGTCGTTAAGGCCTCGTTTGGCCAACGCCGTAAGATGATTCGCAACTCGCTTCGTTCGGTCTTTGGTGACTTCGGAGGTGCCGAGCATCGTTTCTTCACCCAGCGAGCTGAGCAGTTGTCGGTTGCCGATTTTGTTGAACTGACAAATTGGGTTGCCGAGCATATAGCATAATATTCAGAAATATATGTAAAAAAGTCTCTTTGAGGAGAACAACATAACGAATTTATTCATATATTTGCATTACAAACATTTATCTTGAATGATGCAGCAGGTACATAACTATTGGTGGTGGCGCTCGTTGGACTATTAGAACAATGGCGTTGAAATCGTATGTGTGTACACCCGAATAATCAAAAAATAAGAAAACCATTGTTCGCTACGGAACGATGGTTTTTCTGTTGTGCTGCAGCGATTGAGTTGAGATATAAATAAAAAGATAAGATTATGAGTACAAAGAAATTTATCTTGCCTGAGAGTGAGATGCCCACAGCGTGGTATAACATCGTGGCCGATATGCCTACGAAACCTATGCCGTGCCTCGACCCTCAGACCAAGCAGCCCGTTACGTTTGAGTCGATGTCGCGCATTTTCGGTGAGGAGCTGGTGCGTCAGGAGCTCTCAACCGAGCGTTTTATCGAGATTCCCGAGGAGGTTCAGGAGCTATATAAGATCTGGCGTCCTACGCCCGTCGTTCGCGCCCGCAACCTTGAGCGTATGCTCGACACCCCCGCCAAGATTTATTTCAAGAACGAGGGTACCTCTCCCGCAGGCTCTCATAAGCCCAATACTGCCTTCCCGCAGGCCTACTACAATGCCAAGCAGGGCATCAAGTATCTGGCTACGGAGACCGGTGGTGGCCAGTGGGGTAGTGCTATTTCGCTTGCGTGCCAATACTTCAATATCGACCTGCGTGTCTATATGGTAAAGGTGAGCTGCCAGCAGAAGCCCTACCGTAAGCTCTTGATGAATGCGTGGGGTGCAAACGTGATTCCCTCACCGAGCGATACAACCCGCTTTGGCCGCAATGTGTTGGCCGAGGACCCAGATTGCGGAGGTAACCTGGGTATGGCAATCTCGGAGGCTGTCGAGAGTGCGCTGGACCACGGTGAGGATACCCGTTACTGTCTGGGAAGTGTTATGAATCACGTTCTTATGCACCAGACCATCATTGGCGAGGAGGCCATCAAGCAGATGGAGATGGCGGGCGATGAGCCTGATGTTGTAATCGGTTGCTTTGGTGGTGGTTCTAACTTCGCAGGTATCGGTTTCCCCTTCATCCGCCGTAATCTGACCGAGGGTAAGAAGACTCGTGTCGTTGCGGTAGAGCCCGCATCGTGCCCCAAACTCACTCGTGGAGAGTTCCAGTACGACTATGGCGATACGGCTGGTATGACACCTATGATGCCTATGTACACCCTCGGCCATACCTTCAACCCCTCGAGCATTCACGCCGGAGGTCTGCGTTACCACGGTGCAGGTCCTATCGTGAGTCAGCTCTATAAGGATGGCTTAATGGAGGCGCAGTCGGTGCAGCAGCTTGAGACCTTCTCTGCAGGTATGATGTTCGCCAATAGCGAGGGTATCATCCCCGCTCCTGAGTCTTGCCACGCCATTGCTGTTGCTGTTCGTGAGGCATTGCAGGCCAAGGAGGAGGGCCGCGAAAAGACTATTCTTTTCAACCTTTCGGGCCACGGTATGATCGACCTTTACGCCTTCGAGCAGTACTTC
>JAFOEH010000188.1 GCA_017380275.1 Alistipes sp. | reverse complement strand
TTGATCAGGTAGGCGGGCATACCGCCGAACATACCTCCCGTCCACTGTGCATCCTCGCCCGTTGCGGCGCGGTTGTCGAGAATATCTTTGGCCATACCTTCATACTGCTGCACGTCGTGCTGGACGAGTTTCTGGCCGCTCATCTGCGGTGCACAGTAGATGATGGCTGCCACGAAAAAGAGCAGAATTGTGCAGATCGTAAAAAGGCTATTCTTGATAGTTTGCTTACTAAATAACATCTTACATCGGTTTTAATGCGTCAAAGTTACGAAAAACATTCCTTTTTCGAGGTGTAATTACGAAAAATTACTATATTTGCAAAGTAAAGTGCGCTTATGGAAGCTAATAATATGATAACACTTGAGTCAATTCGTACCCCGATAGCGGCCGACCTCGAAGCTTTCGAGGAGTTTATGCGTAGCCGTTTTTCGTCGGATGGCAAGCTGATGTCCGAGATGTTGTCATACGTCTTCGACTCGCGCGGCAAGGGCATCCGCCCCATCATCATTATGCTCACTTCGGCTCTCACCTCGTCGGCCAACAAGCGTCGCTGGGTGGAGGGTGAGCGCAACTGCAGCAAGCGAACCTATATGGCCGCTATGATGGTCGAGATGCTGCACACCGTGTCGCTCATTCACGACGATGTGATCGATTCGGCTGATACGCGTCGCGGCCGCGCGTCGGTCAACGCCTTGTGGCAGTCGCGCAACGCTGTGGTCTTGGGCGATTACATCCTGGCCCGCACGATGGCGCTCGGTATGGAGAGTGCGCAGTACGACCTGGTGACGCACATCATCGGCTCGGTGGCCACGCTCTGCGAGGGCGAGGTGTTGCAGAGCCAGCACGCTGCCGACCACGACACCACACGTCAGGACTATCTGGAGATAATATACAAAAAGACGGCCAGCCTGATCAGCGTCAGCGCCTCGGTGGGTGCTGTGTCGGTGATGGCATCGCGCGAGGATGTGGAGCAGATGCGCCGCTTCGGTGAGGCTATCGGTATGGCGTTCCAGATTCAGGACGATATTCTCGACTACAGCCGCTCGGCCCACACGGGCAAGCCCGCAAATAACGACCTGCGTGAGGGAAAGATTACCCTGCCGCTGATCGAGGTGCTGGAGAAGTGCACTCCCGCCGAGAAGTTGCAGTTGCTGGATAAATTGGCACAGTGCAAGGAGGATGAGTCGGCGGTGGATTTCCTGCAAGGGGTTGTCGAAGCGACGGGCGGAACGGCGATGGCAGCCCGCACGATGCAGAAGTACATCGACCGCGCCACGCAGATTCTGGCCCGATACGAAGATTCGCCCTATCGAACGGCACTCGTCAACCTGTGTGCCTTCATTGCCGAGAGGGACAGATAAAGGGGCCAAGAGGAGAGATAAAGGGGCCGAGAGAAGAGATAAAGGGGCTGAGAGCGACAGATAATTCAAAATTAAGAATTCAAAATTCAAAATTATACTTTAATTCACTAATCTAAAATTTTTATGGAAACAAAACAGAAAAGTAATGTATTTGCCATTGCCGTGATGTTTATGCTGTTCTTTATGATCGCATTCGTTACCAACTTCGCAGGTTCAATGGGTGTTATCGTGCAGAACCAGTTTGGTGCATCTAACGCTATGGCACAGCTCGGTACGCTGGCTAACTTCATCGCTTACGCTTGTATGGGTATCCCCGCAGGTCACATCCTGAAGCGTCGCGGTTACAAGTTCACTTCACTTGCTGCCGTTATCGTAGGTTTGGTAGGTGTTGGTATCCAGTTCGCATCTGGTTACGTTGAGTCATTCGGTGTTTATGTACTTGGTGCATTCGTTGCCGGTTTCTCAATGACTATGCTTAACATCGTTGTTAACCCTATGCTTAACACCCTCGGTGGTGGTGGTAACAAGGGTAACCAGCTCGTACAGCTCGGTGGTTCTTGCAACTCTGTAGGTGGTACCATCGCTCCCATCCTGTTGGGTTATCTGATTGGTGGTCAGGCATCTGAGGCTACCGTAGCTGATGCAGCTCCCGCGCTCATCATCGCTATGGCTATCTTCGCTCTGGCATTCGTAGTAATCTACTTCTCAGAGATTCCTGAGCCTCATATGGAGACTGCAGAGGAGAAGGCTGCTCGCCTGAGCGGTAAGGCTAAGAAGGATCCCCACGGTCCTATGTCATTCCGTCACTTCGTATTGGGTGCTATCGCTATCTTCTTCTACGTTGGTGTTGAGGTAGGTATTCCTAACACGGCTAACCTCTATATGTCTAACCTCGAGGGCGTAGGTCCCGTTATCGCAGGTACCTTGGTAGGTTTCTACTGGTTCTGTATGATGCTCGGCCGTCTTTTGGGTGGTGCTATCGGTGCTAAGGTATCTTCAAAGCAGATGCTTACCGTTGCTAACCTGTTGGCTATCGTATTCGTACTTTGCTTGATGTTCATCCCCGAGTCAGTACGTATGTCAATCCCCGGTGTTGACGCTCAGGTTCCCGTAAGTATGGTATTTATGTTCTTGTGCGGTCTCTGTACTTCAGTAATGTTCGGTTCAATCTTCAACCTTGCTGCTGAGGGTCTTGGTAAGTACACTCCCGTTGCTTCAGGTATCTTTATGGCCCTGATCTGCGGTGGTGGTATCCTCCCCTTCATCCAGGGTTTGGTTGCCGACGCTGCTGGCTTCATCAACAGCTACTGGGTAGTGATCATTGGTCTTGCATATATGCTCTTCTACGCTGTTGCAGGTTCAAAGAACGTAAACAAGGATATTCCCGTAGAGTAATCTGCTCGATAGAATATATCCACACAAAGAGTTTGGCCTTGTGCCGAACTCTTTTTTTTGTGTTTGTGGCTATAACTATTGATATTATCTTCGGAAGTTTATATCTTTGAAACAAAACTTGATTGATATGAGAAAATTATGCTTTTTTGTTGTGGCGTTGCTGTGCCTGACGGCTTGCGAGCGCCCCTCGGCTAAGGTCGAGAGTGTTGTGGCCTACACGCGCGTGGGCGATATTAATAATGTGATGGTCGATGCCATCGAGCTCACCGTTGCCGACGCAGCTTCGCTTCGAGGCTTGAAGGCTGAGGATTTCGACATTGTGAATAATATCCCCGACGGATTTGTCGATCCCGCTACGGGTGCTGCGCCCGTGCCCTACGAGGATGACGGCATTGTACTGACGCGAAAGAAGAATACCCTGCGCATCGAGGCCAACTCGTTCAACTACCGAGGTCGTCGTGGCCAGAACCGTCAGATGGAGGGTTGGCAGCTCATCTGTAAGGTCGATCCCAATCTCAACGTCACGGCAGAGAACGTTACGGAGAGCCGATTGGCGGTGCTGGACGATTGCGTTAAGGGTGAGTTCACCTACGCAGGTATCACGCGCGAGTATATCCTGCATCTGCCGAAGGATGCCGAGGGTAACGTAAAGAAGAATGTGCCGCTGCTGGTGTGGCAGATTGGCGGTGGCGAGTATAACCGCGATTTGATGACCGCTGCGATGGCCAACCGTTGCATCGTCTCGCTTCCCGATGCGGGTGTGGAGTGCGCTACGCTGATGTTCGCCATTGCCAACCCCAACTATTCATACAGTGCATCGCTCGATGAGGAGCGTATTAAGCTCGTGGATCGTAACAACGCCCTGCAAATGGCCTTCATCGACACGCTTATCGCCGACGGTATTGTCGATGGATCGAAACTTTTCTGCGCCGGTGCTTCGAGTGGTGGCGGTTGTACGATGCGATTTATGATGCAGTTCCCCGATCGTTTCAAGGCGGCTATTCCGTGCTGTGCGATGGATCCCATCGTGCCGATTCATAAGGTGGAGGAGCGTTACGAGGGGCAGTTCGCGGATGATCTGGTGAAGGCTTTCCAGGATAAGGTATATAAGTGGAATGGCGAGGATATGGCCCTTGCGCCCATCGATACCGAGGCCTTCTGTCGTCTGCCGATGTTCTTCGTTCACGCCGATTCGGATACCACCTGCAAGGTTATCAGCTCACACGTCTATTTTGGTGCGCGCGAGCGTCTGGGCGCGAAGAACGATAAGATCCAGATCTACGACGATGCCTATATGCAGTCGTTCGGAATTCCGAAGATGATTAGCCACTTCTCGTGGGTGCCTCTGTTGAACGACTACTCGGAGGGTACGGCGATGGATTGGCTTGTTAAACAGATGTAAAGCGGACGGCGGCCAGCTTCAAAATAGCACTTGTTATACGACTTTACAAAAGTGATAAATAAAAAGGAAAGAGGTTATCTCGCAAAGGATAACCTCTTTCTTCTGTTGTTTATTTAGTTTTATCGCTTCTCGATCTTCAGGGCAAATCCTCCGCCCATCGCCATCTTCACCTTCATCGTGCGGCCCTCGAGCGAGCTCTCCGTCTTGCTGTAATCGCGAGCAATCTTGTTGGCATTAACGCCATCCTTGAATGCCGTAACCTTGTAGTTGCCTTCGCCGAGGAATGAGAGGTCGAGCTCCAGCTCGCGCTCATCCCAGTTGGTCATACCGCCGACGTACCACACATCGCCCGCACGACGTGCAATGACGCAGTACTCGCCGACCTTGCCATCCATCGCAACGGTCTGATCCCAAACGGTCGGAATCGTAGCGATGAACTCCGTACACTCCATCTCCTTCTCGTAGGCCGTAGGAGAGTCGCATAGCATATTGAACGGCGACTCGAATACGACGTACATCGCCAGCTGACGGCAGCGCGTACCCTGACTCATAGGCTCGGCGTTGCTGTAACGGTAGCCGCGCTTCTGCGAGTTCATCATCGCGCCCTGCGTGTAGTCCATCGGGCCTGCAACCATACGGATGAAGGGTATCTGTACGTCGTAGGTTACCTGATCCAGCTCCTCGAGCGTTGACCACTTCACCTGCTCCAGACCATTCACGCCCTCATAATTGACCACGTTGGGATACATACGCGACAATCCGCTGGGCTTGAACGCTCCGTGGAAGTCGCACATCAGGTGATACTTGGCAGCTGTCGAGGCGGCA
>JAFOEH010000187.1 GCA_017380275.1 Alistipes sp. | reverse complement strand
GGACGTAGAGCCCGAGATGACCAAGGAGGTTCTTGACTACGAGTTTGTACACCGCGCACAGCGTAACTATAAGGACTAATTTTGACGTTAAACTTTAATAACAATTAGACAATGGATTTCAAATTAAAGATATGGCGTCAAAAGGACGCTAAATCACAGGGTGCGTTCGAGACCTACGAGGTTAAGAACATCTCTGCCGACACCTCGTTCCTCGAGATGCTCGACATCTTGAACAATGATTTGGTACACGCTGGCAAGGAGCCCGTTGCTTTCGACCACGACTGCCGCGAGGGTATCTGCGGTATGTGTTCACTGCACATCAATGGCCACGCTCACGGTCCTTCACAGGCTGTTACGACCTGCCAGATGTATATGCGAAAGTTCAAGGATGGCTCTACCATCACCATCGAGCCTTGGCGCTCGGCTGCGTTCCCCGTTATCAAGGACCTCGTAGTAAACCGTGGTGCTTACGATGAGATTCTTCAGGCTGGTGGTTACGTTTCAGTTCGTACCAATTCAGTACCCGATGGTAACGCAATACCCATCCCCAAGGCCGACGCCGACGAGTCGATGGATGCTGCAGCTTGCGTAGGTTGTGGTGCTTGCGCCGCTACTTGTAAGAACGGTTCGGCTATGTTGTTCGTAGCTGCTCGCGTATCTTCACTCGCGAAGTTGCCTCAGGGCCGTGTTGAGGGTGCTCGTCGTGCTAAGGCGATGGTTGCTAAGATGGATGAGCTCGGCTTCGGTAACTGTACCAACACTGGTGCTTGCCAGGCTCAGTGCCCCAAGCAGATCTCTATCGCTCACATTGCTCGCTTGAACCGTGAGTTCTTGGCAGCGAAGTTCCAGGACTAAGAGAAGTAGTCTAATAAGGTAATTTCGGCGTTAGATTTATTGTCGATAGATCGCTTATTACACAACTTCTAAAAATAGTAGAGTGCTAATCCAATAAAGGATTGGCACTCTTTTTATTTGTATATATAAGGAGATTTGAGCAAAAAAATGTAAATTTGCGTTATGAGCAACCGCGAGGATATTCTCCGTGAGCAGGTGGCGGCGTTGCCACTCGAGCCGGGCGTGTACCAGTTTCTGGACCGCAACGGCGAGATAATCTATGTCGGTAAGGCAAAGTCGTTGCGTAAGCGTGTAAGCTCATACTTCGTTAAGAATAAGGATCATACACCAAAGGTGCGCGTGCTGGTCAAGCAGATTGTGGCCATCCGTCACATTGTGGTGGGGAGCGAGCAGGATGCGCTGCTATTGGAGAACTCGCTTATCAAAACCCATAAGCCGCGATATAACATTCTGCTCAAGGACGATAAGACCTACCCGTGGATTGTGATGCGACGTGAGCCCTTTCCGCGAGTGGAGTCGACGCGCCAGCTGAGGCACGACGGGTCGCTCTACTTCGGCCCATACGGCTCGATCTCGATGCAACGCTCGGTGTTGGAGTTCATCCGCGAGGTTATCCCCCTGAGAACGTGCAAACTGAATCTCTCGCCGCAGGCCATAGCTCGCGGCAAGTATGGCGTCTGCCTGCAGTATCATATCGGTAATTGCAAGGGGCCCTGCATTGGGGCGCAGAGCGAGGAGGAGTATGGCGTGTTGGCCGATATGGTGAAAGCGGTGCTGAAGGGCGATCTGAGGCCCGTACGCAGCTATCTGGAGCAGAGTATGCAGCAGGCGGCGGCAGAGCTTCGATTTGAGGCGGCACAGCGTTTTAAGCAGCGTCTGGATGCGCTGGATAATTATCAGAGTCGTTCGGTTATCGTGAGTGCCAAGATTGTCGATTGCGACATCTTCTCGCTGCTGGAGGATGACGATGTGGCATATTGTAACTTCATACGTCTGCGTCACGGCTCGATCGTGGCGCTGCACACGGTGCGCCTGACAACGGGTGCCGACTCTACGCCGGAGGATATGCTCTCGATGGCGATTCAGTATGTGGTGGAGAATATCTCACACGACCTCTCGCGCGAGGTGATTGTGCCTTTTATGCCCTCGGCAGCCATTCTGTTTGATAAGATTGTCTTCACCGTTCCGAAGCGTGGTGAGAAGGCAGATTTGCTGGAGTTCTCGCTCAAGAGCGCCAGAATCTACCGCGCCGAGCAGATGAAAAATCTCGAAATAAAGAATCCCGAACGTCATACCGAGCGACTGATGAATGCTATGCAGCGCGAGCTGAGGCTCGATCGCCAGCCGCGCCATATCGAGTGTTTCGATAATTCTAACCTTCAGGGAACTAACCCTGTAGCCTCGTGTGTCGTGTTCCGCGACGGAAAACCCTCACGCAAGGAGTATCGCCACTTCAACGTCAAGACCGTTGTCGGCCCCGACGATTTTGCCTCGATGCGCGAGATCGTATATCGTCGTTATTCGCGCCTTATAGAGGAGCGAGCCGAGCTGCCCGATCTGATCATCGTCGATGGCGGTAAGGGACAGCTTTCGAGCGCCTACGAGGTGTTGTGTGCCCTCGGGATTGAGAATCAGGTGCCTATTGTCGGCCTTGCCAAGCGTATCGAGGAGGTATTCTATCCCAACGATCCGATGCCATACTATCTGAGCCGTACGGGCGAGCCATTGAAGGTTGTCTGCCACATCCGCGATGAGGCGCACCGCTTCGGTATCACGTTCCATCGCCAGAAGCGCAGCCTCGCCTTCATCAATAGCGAATTGGAGCAGATTCCCGGCATCGGCACGAAGAGTTTGAACGCCCTGCTAAAGCATTTCCGCACGGTCTCGAAGGTGCGCGAGGCTACTTTGGAGCAGCTAACGGAGGTAGTGGGGGAGAGCCGCGCCCGCAAGATTATAGAGTATTTTAACCCAAAACAATAACCTGATGAGAAGAACAATTCTGACATTACTGCTTGCTGTGGCGGCCACGATTGCCGGCTCGGCACAAACACTTACGCTGGATGATATCTACATCCGCGATCCGTATATTATGCCCGTTGAGAAGGAGGGCGTCTATTATATGTATGCCTCTTCGCCCACGACTGAGAACGGCCAGACCTACGGCGGTATGATGGCCTACAAGAGCCGCGATCTGAAGACGTGGGAGGGGCCTGTGAGGGTGTTCGACGTGCCGCGCGACAATTGGATTACGGGTACGGTGTGGGCTCCCGAGGTGCATAAATATAAGGGTAAGTACTACCTCTTCGGAACGCTCAATAGCGATATTAAGTGGAAGGCGACGCAGGAGGGCCACCCCGCATTCCAGCATCGAGCAACGCAGATCTTCTGGTCAAAGAGCCCCGAGGGCCCGTTCCTCCCCTTTGAGAGCAAACATCCCCATACGCCGCTGGGCGAGATGTGTCTTGACGGTACGCTCTGGGTCGAGGATGGAGTGCCCTATATGATCTACTGCCACGAGTGGGTGGAGATGGGTGACGGAACGATGGAACTCGTTGAGCTGAAGAAGGATCTCTCTGCCACGGTGGGCCAGCCTATGCGATTGTTCTGCGCCTCGGCTGCCGAGTGGTCTACGGGATCGCTCCGCTCGGATGGCTCGCGTACATACGTTACCGACGGCTGCTACCTCTATCGCACCAAGACGGGTAAGTTGCTGATGATATGGTCGAGCTTCAAGAATGGTGATTACGCTATCGGTATCGCCGAATCGACCACGGGCAAGGTCATCGGGCCGTGGCGTCAGCAGGCTGAGCCTCTGTTCGATAAGCACGGCGGCCACGGAATGATCTTCCGCACGTTCGACGGCCGTCTGTGCGTTGTACTCCACGCCCCGAACTCGCCCGCCGGTCAGGAGCGCGCCCACATCTTCGAGATCGAGGATCTGGGACACACCCTCCGCCTCAAAGGCGAACTTTCACGATAATTTCGGGGATTATATAGCCAACCTCCCGCTACGAAAGTAGCGGGAGGTTTTTTAGCAATACATCCTCACATCCTCGGCTGTGACACTTTTGCCGCTGAGGATCATCAGGCGTTCCACGACGTTGCGTAGCTCGCGGATGTTACCACTCCAGGGCATTGTGCGGAGGGTGGCCATCGCGTCAGCATCGACCGATTTTGTGGCGATGCGCTGCTCGGCGGCGATCTGGCGGATGAAGTGTTCGACCAGCTCGGCGATATCGTCAGCGCGTTCGCGCAAGGGTGGTACCTTTATTAATATAACACTCAGGCGATGGTAGAGGTCCTCGCGGAAGTTACCCTTGGCGATCTCAGCACGTATATCCTTATTCGTGGCCGCCACGACACGCACATCGACTGCAACATCCTTGTCGCTACCCACGCGGCTAATCTTGTTCTCCTGCAATGCGCGTAGCACCTTTGCCTGCGCCGAGAGCGACATATCGCCAATCTCGTCCATAAATAGCGTACCGCCATTGGCTTGCTCGAATTTGCCTTTACGTTGTTTGATGGCCGATGTAAAAGCGCCTCGCTCGTGACCAAAGAGTTCACTCTCAATAAGTTCGGATGGAATTGCGGCGCAGTTGACCTCCACGAAGGGGCAATCTGCTCGCGCACTCTTTAGGTGCAGCGAGCGGGCGACAAGCTCCTTGCCCGTACCGTTCTCGCCCGTGATTAGCACACGCGCATCCGATGGTGCGACCTTCTCAATCAATCGCCTGACGTGCTCGATAGCTGCCGATGAGCCGATGATATCGCACGATTGTCCAGCCACGCGCCGCCGCACACGGCGTTGTGCGGGCTCCGTCTGAGGCTGTTCTTCACGCTCGGTAATGCGACGTAGCGACCCCAGCAGACGGTTCATATCGACGGGTGTGGTGAGATAGTCCTCGGCACCGCTTCGCACCGCTCTGACGGCCCCGTCGATCGTGCCTTCGGGGGTTACTATAATAAATGGTATGCCGAGATTGGCCACATCGTAACCCTCCTCGCCCGCCAATATCGCGTCGTAGCCGCGTCGAGCAACCGATGTCGGGTTGATATCACATCGCTCGGCCACCGTTGTGGCGAATCCCTCAAATTCGAGTCGTTCGCGCAATGTGTTTCGCATACTTTTTGATTGTTCGAGAATTAAAACCTTTGCCATATTTTGATTTTTGAGATTTTTGCACTTACTTTGCACAACCAAAGATAGTCTCTTTATTCGGTGAATCCAATCTTGACAGGCTTGCGAGGCCGACCGATGGAGCACTCTCTTTTAATTCTAAAACGGTTTATTCCCAACACCCGAAAAGAGTCATTTATGCCCCAATAGAGGCATTCTTCGTGGTGGGTTGGAGATGGAAACCGCACTGATTTATGAGAAAAAATTACAACAACGCGCGCCGCAAACTCTATCTGCCAGAGTACGGCCGACACATCCACGAGATGGTGGATCAACTTTCTGCAATCGAGGATCGCGACGAGCGAAATCGCCAGGCTCGAGCCGTGATTGCCGTGATGGGAAATCTGCAGCCGATGCTTCGCGATACGGCAGATTTTGCGCATAAATTATGGGATCACCTATTCATAATGTCTGATTTCCAGCTGGATGTAGATTCTCCCTATCCGCGTCCCACACGCGAAGAGCTGACTATTACTCCGCGTAAGATGGAGTACTCGCAGGAGCGAATTCAATTCAAACACTACGGTAAATATGTGGCTCGTATGATCCGCGAGCTGCGCAACGAGCCAAACCGTGAAGCTACGGCGGTGGCGATCGATTCGCTGGCGCGTTATATGCGCTCAAAGAGCTTCGAGTACAATCAGGAGCACCCCAATAATGAGGTGATTATAAAAGATATAAAGCTATTGTCCGAGGGCGGTATCGAGATCGATGAAGTTGCTCTGAATAATCTCCGAAGCGACTATAAACACACCTTTACGGCACGCCCGCAGAAGGGCCAGCAGCAGCGTCTGCAGCTGCGCGGTGGCGGAAAAAACCTCGGTCAGAAGCAGCACGCCAATCAGAAGATGCGCCCCAATTCGGCACCTCGCAAAAATACAGGCGAGGGACAGCAACGATATAATTCGCAGAGGTAATTTTGCGTTTATAGCAAAAAATGTTATATTTGTATTTCGAACGTAATACATCGGAAGAATGAACAAGCTTTTTTTGGCAGCCCTGACGCTGCTCTTGGCATTGAGTTCGTGCCAATCATCGAAGGTTAAGATCTCGGGCCGTTTTGTCGGTTCGGAGGCAAAAATGGTATATCTGGAGCAGTCAACCGTTCTCGAGCAGCAGCTCATCGATTCGGTTGCACTGGGCGAGGATGGCAACTTCGTGCTGTTGCTCGAGAACTCCGATCAGACCAACCCTACGCTCTACCACCTTGTCTATGACAATAACCGTATTCCGTTGCTTCTCAAGGGTGGCGATAACGTGACGGTAAGCTCGGCTGGTAACGCCCTGCGCAACTACACCGTGGAGGGCTCGGAGGAGTCGGAGCTCCTGCACAAGTTCAACGCAAGCTATGTGGATGGAGTATTGAAACTCAACGACATAATGTCGCGTCTGACGGCTAACGATCTGGCCGATGATGCGCGCCACGACTTGGCCGTAGAGTACACCAAACTCAAGAATGAGATCAAGCGTCAGCAGCTCGGTTTCATCGTCGAGAATAAGGATCACATTGCCGCAATCTATGCGCTCTACCAGCGTCTGCCGGGCGATGCAAACCTCTTCAATGGCGACAGCGACGTAATCTACTACCGCACCGTAGCCGAGGCCCTGGCCGAGAGCTATCCCGATAGCCACTACCTGCCTCTGTTGCGCAGTCAGATTGCGCGTATGGATGCGCAGATCAGCCTCCTCTCACAGGTTAAGGAGACCAACTTCCCCGAGATTGCGATGCCCGATATGTACGGCAAGGAGCAGAGCCTCTCATCTCTCGAGGGCAAGGTTATCCTGCTGCACTTCTGGTCAGCGGCTGTGGGTAACAGCAACGCTATGAATGCTGATTTGAAGGAGATATATGCAAAATATCACGATCAGGGCTTCGAGATCTATCAGGTGGGTATCGATACCTCGAAGGCGCTGTGGATCAATACTATTCAGGAGCAGCAGTTGCCTTGGATCAGCGTGAGTGACCTTCGTGGCGAGGCTTCGCCCGCCGTTGGAGCTTACAACGTGCAGTCGCTGCCGGCAAACTTCCTGATCGACCGCGAGGGTAATATTGCCGACCGTAACTTGAGTGGCGAGAAGCTCGAGCAGGCCATCAAGAAACATATCTAACAATGTATTACTTCGCCTCGGATGTTCACCTCGGAGCGGGCGATCGGCAGACGGCTTGTCGCACCGAGCGTCGCTTTGTGGAGTGGCTGGAGATGGTCCGTGTCGATGCGAAGGCGATATTTTTAGTAGGCGACATATTCGATTTCTGGTTTGAGTACGGCAGAGTCGTGCCCAAGGGCTTTGTGCGCGTGTTGGGTAAGCTGGCCGAGCTGACCGATAGTGGTGTGGATGTCTACTTCTTCATTGGTAACCACGATATGTGGTGCCGCGATTACTTCGAGCGCGAGTGCGGAGTGAAGCTGATCTTCAAGCCGCAGCAGATGAGACTTTACGGCCGTGAGGTATTCATCGCGCACGGCGACAATATGAATATCTCGGGC
>JAFOEH010000186.1 GCA_017380275.1 Alistipes sp. | reverse complement strand
CAAGGATGTGCAGATCAGCGGCTCGTAGCCCTCGCTGAAACCCAGCGACTCGAGGAACGGAGCGCCGGCGGGCGTTAGGAGGAACGTGCGCACGGGGCTTGCCATACATACCGTACCCAGGCCCAACGACTTAGCCGCCAACATAATATTGCCGGCCATCAAACCGCAATCAACGGGCGTGTATGCGCTCGGCTTGTGGCCGATGAAGATAACGGCGGGGGCGTTGCGGAAGAGGTTCTTGAACGTAGGCTCATTGAACTGTGCCTCCTGCGGAGTGCCCTTTGCAGCCTCCTTGGCGGCAGCCGTAGCGCTGTTGATCCACTCCTCAGACTGCACCACGCGCACCTCCCACTGCTGTGCGTTGATGGCGTTAGCGGCATATACACCACACTCCAAAACCTGATCGAGCATCTCCTTGGGTACTGCTAGATTCTTGTAGGCGCGGATGCTGCGGCGCGTGAGTATGGTCTCGATAACTACGTTCTTATCATTCTCGGCACTCTGCTCTGCAGCGGGCTGTGGTGCGCTGCAACCTGCGATTGCGAAAAGGCCAATGGCGATTGCGAAAATTCTCTTCTTCATAATATCCGTTTTTTAGTGTTTATAACTCTCTGGGGTCTACGATTCCGTTCATCACGGCATATATCGTCTGGCGACCAATGGACTTCGAGCCGATCTTTTCGCCGAGGTTGCGACGGTGGAAGATGACCGTCGGCGTTGAGATGTTGAGCATATCGGCAATCTCCTTGTTGATGTAGCCCTTCACGATCAGCTTCAGCACATCCTTCTCGCGCTCCGACAGCACATCCGCCTCCTCCGTCTTTGTCGGCATCTGAACACTGTGGGCGGTGTGAGCATTGCTGTGAATCATCAGAAAGTGCTTCAGTAGCTCGCGCTCGGGCTGACGAATATCAACCGCACGACACCCCTCGGGCAGCCCCTGCTCATCGCCCTCGCTGAGGATGATGCAACGGCGCAACTGCGGCGCGAAGAAGTGCACGTTCTGCCTTACCACCTCGGCCGCCACGAAGTAGTGGATGATCATCGTCGGCTCATCCTGCTCCATCTGCTCCATCGAGTTGTATGATACGATCTCCACATCGCGGAACATACCCACAAAGGGGGCTATATCCTGCAGGATGGTGCGCATCGCCAGACAGCACAGCGAGTTGGGATGAATGATTGCTATTTGTGGCTTCGGGGTATTCATATCACAAAGATATGAATTTTGCAAAAAAAACAAAACTATCATTTATGATAGTTGCCCCGCGAGAGAATAAAAAAGCCTGTCTGAAAAATCCAGACAGGCTCTTCTATTTGTTAGACTATTTTTTATTTAGGCATAGCCGTCAGGTTCCAACCCGCACGATAGTTGTGCTTAACCATCTCCTCAGCAAACTGCTTTGCATTGATAGGATCGGTGTAGGTCTTCTTGAATGTGGGGTGACCGTCGTGTACCTCGAAGCCGTCCTCGACCATAATACGCAAGGTCTCGTCGGCGCCGATGTTAGTGAAGCGCATATTCTCGCCATCCCAATCCAGAATCTTGTGCAGACCCTGCAGACGAACTGCTAATACACCCATTACAACCATCTCGTTGAAAGGACCTGCCTCTGAGAAGTCAGAGTT
>JAFOEH010000185.1 GCA_017380275.1 Alistipes sp. | reverse complement strand
TGCAATATCAAACGCCTCGAACACACCTCCATCGGGCACTCGCCACCCCTTCGGGCAAGGATCATTCACACTCTTCTTCGATGATGACCACAACGTGTTGTCGTGCGACGAGTAGAGCCAATCATACCCATTATCAGCCGAGCCTACAACATAGCTCATCGGGTGAGCCACGGCATACTCATAAGTTCCAACTCCCGGCTCCTTGCTATCCGCTCCAACATACTTAAATACGATACTCGCACCAAGAGCCGAATACACCAGCTGGTCGGCATTACTCGAGAATCTATAATCGTAAGGACGGCCAAATGGATCCTTACGTCCCCACTGATAGTAGAGTCCTAACGAACGATAGATATCTTCACGTTTCTTCGAACCATCTCCATTATGGTAAGCACCGAGGTTGCGGTCCATAAATGTGCCCACCGAAGTGGTGATCGCATTCTGTGCAGGATCCGACCCTGTGAGCCACAAGTGCCAGCTCCATATAATCTCGTCATTCTCATTATATGCGGCTATCACGGCATTTCCATCCATAATTTGTTTGCCGATTACTTTGCCATTCTCATCCTTAATCTCCTCGTGTCCAACGTAGAATGTAAACTTACCCGTCTGGGCGTCGTAGCTGCTGAAATTGATCAAACCCACGCTGCTATGCCACAGCACCGATGCCGACGCAGGCTTAATTCGCGTGTCGCTCTCGGCGATGTGAGTCAAATCGATAATGTAACGCGTATCCTCCTGCGTTAGGATGTAACTATTCGAGTACTGATCCGAGAGATCAATCTGACGATTAAGCAACGACAGATACGACGAAGCCTTAATCGATGTGCCGGCTGCCGTAAAACCAGTCAATGCCAACTCTCCATTCTCGGCAACATACTTACCTTCGCTCGCATACGACTCAGGCGATTTGATGGTAATGGTCTTATTCATAATATCCACATCCTCGACCTTCCATCCCAGAGGGTTCGACGATACGGTAACACTGGTGATGTTGCGCGACTTGAATGGCACCACGATTGTCTTGCCCAATTCGGTTACAATCTGTCCAGGCAGTTCGAATTCGAGGATATACTCCTCTTCCATCGTACACGACCAAAAACACATAACACAAACAGCAATCATCGCAGCCTTCGTGAAAATTGCTCGAAAGAGATTTTTCATATAATGAACTTTTCTAAATTCGTTTCCAAAATATCTGCAAATATACCAAAAACCTGCGATTTTCGTGCAACTAAACCTTAATTATTTCATCCGCAGGGATAATTCACACCAATTAATAAACGTATCGTGCTATTTTTTATTATTCTGACGGTATAATTCTACGCATTTTACAACAAAAAAGAGGTTGTCCTCATTCAAGACAACCTCCTAAAGCTAAGCAGGGTAGTACTACTTATACATATCCAGCACAAGCACCTCCTTTGCAGCCATCGTGAGCTTGTCGCCCAACTGCACCGTGCGCTGCGTGGTTACATCCACACCTCGCGTCTGCCCCTTGATTGACTCGGCATAACGTGCAAGGTCGATTGTAACCTCCTTATTTGCTCCGTTGATAAAGACCATCACGTTCTTATCGCCCAACCAACGCTCATAAACATAAACGCCATTCTGCGGTACGAAGTGCTTCATCTCGCCCTCAGAAATCACGCGATTACCCTGACGCCACTTCAAGAGCTTGCTCATATAGGTCCACGCCTCATTCTGCATTGCCGAGCGGCCCTCGGGAGTAAACCAGCTAACCTTATCGCCGGGCCAACCGCCGGGAACATCCAGACGCACATTTCCATCGCCACCCGGACTGCTCGTCGAGCCATTCATCAACATCTCGTATCCATAATATACCTGCGGCGTACCCGTAATTGTCAGCAGGAATGCTGTACCCTGCTTGAATGCATCGAGATTCTCAGGCTCGCTACGCAAGAAACGGCTTGTATCGTGATTCTCAAGGAAACGCAACAGATTCTTCACATCGGGATATACGAAATCGTAAGCCAGGTGGTCGTAAATACGATTCATACTACCATTCTCCGACTTATCGTTAAACACGTCGCTGGCCATACCCATCAATGCGAAATCCATAACCGACTTGAGGTATGTATTTCGCTTATTGAGCGGGCTATCCTTCTGCCACCACGAGGTACCGATAGCGTGCTCGGTCCACACCTCGCCCACAATATTAAACTGCGGGTACTCAGCCATAACCTCCAAATTCCACTGGCGCATCATATCATAATCGGCATAGGGATATGTATCCTGACGAATAGCATCGATACGCGCATACTCAATCCACCAGATGGTATTCTGAATCAAGTAGCGAGCGATGTGAGGATTAGCCTGATTTATATCAACGTGGAAACCCGAATACTTCATCACATCCGAATCATACTTCGATGCATAGGGATCGTAGAATACCGACTTCTGATGATTTCCCTGACGCGAGGGACTCTCGTTGATCCAATCCTTTGCTGGGGGATCCAACACCCAGGGGTGGTTGGGGCCAATGTGGTTGAAGATAATATCCATCACCACGCGCAAACCCTTCTGATGAGCCTTCTCAATCAGACGACAGTAATCCTCATTGCCGCCCAAACGACGGTCCACCTGATACATATTGGTCGAGAAGTAGCCGTGGTACGATCCGCCACGAGCATCATTCTCCAACACGGGATTGAGCCAGATTGCCGTAACTCCCAAATCCACAAGGTAATCCAAATGGTCCTCAATACCCTTCAGGTCGCCACCGTGACGCGCCAAAAATATCGAGCGATCGATTTTATATTCGGCACTCATAGGCACCTGATCGTTCGAGGGGTCGCCATTGGCAAAGCGGTCGGGCATCACCAGGTAGAGTACATCCGACGAGTCATAACCCTGAATATCATCGGTCGAAGAACGACGCTGCTTAAGCTCATAGGGATAAGTAAAAGACTTCTTCCCATCGCGGAACGTGATGTCAAACACACCCGGCTTTGCATTCTCCACATCGAGGTAGATGATCATATAGTTCGGGCTCTCGAAAGTGTTGATGCTCTTAATCTTAACATCTTCATTCTCAATCGAGGGACGGTAGGAAGCGATATCCTCTCCGTAGACCATAATCTGCAGCTCGGGATTCTTCATTCCCGCCCACCAGAATAGCGGCTCAACTCGGTCAACACCCTGTGCAAAGGCTGACGAAAGCGTCAAAACGGCGAGTGCAACCATCAAAGTGATTTTTCTCATCTCAAAAAATAGTAATAAGGTATTTATGTTAATTTGTCGTAACTATAACGCAAATTATTTCTTATCATTGCGTGCTATGGTGTCGCGCATCTGCGTATCGGCCATAATATTCTTCATCTTGTAGTAATCCATCACGCCAAGATTACCATTGCGGAACGCCTCAGCCATAGCCAGCGGCACCTCCGCCTCCGCCAGAATCACCTTCGCGCGTGCATCCTGAGCCTTGGCACGATTCTCCTGCTCCAACGCAACAGCCATTGCACGACGCTCCTCAGCCTTTGCCTGCGCGATGTTCTTGTCGGCATCTGCCTGATCCATCTGCAGTTGCGCACCGATATTCTTTCCTACGTCAATATCAGCAATATCAATCGAAAGGATCTCAAACGCAGTACCTGCATCCAAACCCTTCTCCAGCACCACGCGCGAAATTGAGTCGGGATTCTCCAACACAACCTTATGCGAAACAGCCGATCCGATCGACGAGACGATACCCTCGCCGACACGCGCCAAAACAGTCTCCTCGCCAGCACCGCCGACCAGCTGCTTGATATTAGCAC
>JAFOEH010000184.1 GCA_017380275.1 Alistipes sp. | reverse complement strand
TGTCAGGGCCACACCGCAAAGAGCTATCGCAGGGCTTTCGCCTGACGACCAACAACCGTATGGAGCTGATGGCCGTATGTGTGGCGTTGGAGGCACTGAAGTTCGACGGAACGAACGTGACATTATACTCGGACTCGAAGTATGTGGTCGATGCGGTGAATCAGCGCTGGGTTTTCGGCTGGGAGCGCAAAGGCTTTGCGGGAAAGAAGAACCCCGATCTGTGGATGCGATTCCTGCGCGTATATCGACGTCACCACGTTCGATTTGTCTGGGTCAAGGGCCACTCTTCGACGGTGGAGAACAACCGTTGCGACGAGCTGGCCGTGGCGGCAGCAAACGGTGCAAATCTTTTGGAGGATACAGGTTATCAAGCGCAATAGTATGAAACTCACTATTTTAGGAACAGGAACATCGCAAGGCGTGCCCGTAATCGGATGCCAATGCGAGGTGTGCCAATCAAAGGATGAGCGCGACAAGCGTCTGCGCACTTCGGCTATGGTCGAGGTGGGCGATAAGCGTATTGTGATTGACGCTGGGCCCGACTTCCGTCAGCAGATGTTGCGAACCAATGCGAGAAGGATTGATGCGATACTGCTCACGCACGAGCATAAGGACCACACGGGCGGGCTGGACGATGTGAGGGCCTTTAACTTTGTGGATTACCCGACGATTCGTCCCGTTGATATCTACGCTACGGCCCGCACAATCACAACCATTAGAAAGGATTTCGACTACGCCTTCGTCACGAACAAATATCGAGGTGTGCCCGAGATGCGACTCCACGAGATTGACAACACGCAAGCGTTCAGAGTGGGTGATGTAGAGATTGTTCCCATTCGTGGCAAGCACTCCGAGCGATTTGAGGTTACAGGTTTTCGCATCGGGCCGATGGCATATATGACCGACTTCAAGCACCTCGTCGAGGGCGAGATAGAGAAGCTGCGAGGTGTGGAGTTAATGATAATTAACGCATTGAGATTTACGCCTCACGACTCGCACTTCTGTGTTGCCGAGGCGGTGGAGATTGTCCGAGAGATAAAACCCCGCAAGGCATATCTTACGCATATGTCGCACGAGATTGGTCTGCACGCAAGCTCTGCTGAGCGATTGCCCGATAGAGTGGAGCTGGCTTGGGACGGAATGGAGATTGAGATAAATGATTAAAACTTAAATATATGAGCAACAAATTAAACGGAAAAGTTGTCGTCATCACAGGCGCTTCGTCGGGTATCGGAGCTGCGATGGCCCGCGAGTATGCCGCGATGGGAGCCAAGGTAGTTCTGGGTGCGCGTCAGGGCGATAAGCTCGAGCAGATGTGTCAAGAGATTGAGGCCAAAGGCGGCAAGGCTGCGTGGTGCGTGACGGATGTAACGAAGGTCGAGGATTGCGAGAAGTTGATCAAGACGGCTGTCGAGGCTTTCGGCGGAATTGATGTGCTGATCTGCAATGCGGGCATATCGATGCGCGCGTTGTTTGATGATTTGGACCTGAGTGTTTTGCACCGATTGATGGACGTAAACTTCTGGGGTACTGTATATTGCACCAAGTTCGCACTACCCTACCTGCAGAAGTCAAAGGGATCATTGGTCGGAATCTCGTCCGTGGCGGGTATTCACGGTCTGCCGGGCCGCACGGGTTACTCGGCATCGAAGTTTGCGATGACGGGATTCTTGGAGACCATCCGCGTGGAGAATCTTAAGAAGGGGTTGCACGTTATGGTAGCCTGCCCCGGATTCACCGCCTCGAATGTTCGATTCTCGGCTCTCACGGCCGATGGATCACAGCAGGGATCGACGCCTCGCGAGGAGGGCAAGATGATGACTGCCGAGCAGGTGGCCCACATCGTAGCACGCGGCATTGCACGCCGCAAGCGTCTGTGTCTGATGGAGGCCGAGGGTCGCGCTACGCATTTTGTAAAGAAATTTGCTCCGGGCATTGTCGACAAGCTCTTCTACTATGTGATGTCGAAGGAGCCCGATTCACCATTTAAGTAGTTGCGTATGAAACGATTAGAATCGCTCGACGTACTGCGTGGAGCCGATCTCTTCTTTCTGGTGGCATTAGGGCCCGTGGTGAACGCCATAGCGCGTGCAGCCGACTGCGAATGGCTCAACAGCTGTATGTGGATATTCCACCACGTTGAGTGGGAGGGCTTTGGCCCGTGGGATATAATTATGCCACTATTTATGTTTATGGCGGGTGCGACAATTCCCTTCGCGCTGAAGCGTTACCGCGAGAGTGGCAACAGAGTGGATGCGATGAAGCGCGTGGCACGACGTGTTGCGGTGCTGTGGGTGTTCGGAATGATGTGCCAAGGTAATCTGTTAGCACTTGATCCTGATCGCATCTACCTTTACACCAATACGTTGCAGGCTATCGCCGTAGGCTATGCCGTGGCCGCGGTGCTGTACCTGTTCTCGCGCATTAGAACGCAGATTATTGCCGCTGTGGTGCTTCTTTTGGCCTACTGGGCGGCGATGGAGTTCGTGTCGGTGGATGGCTTTGGTGGCGGCGACTATACGCCACAGGGCAATCTGGCCGAGTGGGTTGATCGAGTGGTGCTGGGGCGCTTCCGCGACAATGCAACCGTTGAGAATGGCGTTGTGGTGTGGAGCGAGAGCTATCACTACACCTGGATTTTGAGTAGCCTCACCTTCGGCGTGACGGGTATCTGCGGTATGCTGGCGGGACACATAGCAAAGAGTGAGATGGAGGATCGACGGAAACTATGGTGGCTCTTTGGTGCAGGTGTGGCGATGGTTGCTATTGCAATGGCGTGGAGCGTTTGGATGCCGATTATCAAGATTATATGGACCTCGTCGATGGCACTCTATGCGGCAGGCGTGTCGTTCATACTGCTGGGAATTGCATACTATTTTGTTGATTGTATGGGGTATGGCAAGCACCTTAGTTGGCTCAAGGTCTATGGAATGAACTCCATAGCTGCCTATATGCTCACGCAGATAGTCAATTTCCGCGGTGTGGCCGACTCGATATTCTACGGTCTGGAGCAGTATATGGGAGCGTACTATAATCTGCTACTCACGCTCTCGCAGGTGGGAACGATATTCCTGATTCTGTGGGTGATGTACAGGAAAAAGATATTCTTAAAGGTATAATGAAAAAGGTTGCTCTTCGCGAGCAACCTTTTTTAATGCAAAATTCAAAATTATCTCTTTAGAAATTGTATAACGAGAGCTATTATTAATCAACCTTTCGTAATACGACAGCCGTTCGGGGCGTATTGTAAATCTTGATACGGGGATAAAGCTCTCCATCCTCGCCCTCGACGTTGAACGAGAAGTGCTCCTCGCCAAGCGTCTGGCGCTCCTGACCGCCAAAGCGTTTCTCGTCCGACGAGAGTACAACCTCATACTTTCCGGCCTCGTGAACGGGAAGTTCGTAGTCGGGAATAGCTGCCGTCGGATGCCAGTTCAGGACAAAAATCAAATCGCGGTGCGAATAGACCATCGTCTTGTTCTCCTCGTCCATCAGCAGGTTGTAGGGATAGCCGTCCGACATCACGGCGTGCTCCTTCACAAGTTCAATCATCGCCTCGTCGAAGTCGGCCAAGAACTCATATCGCAGGAAGCCATTGTCGCGCAACGACCACTGGCGGCGCGCATAATTGCACGACCAGCCGTTACCCTCGCGTGGGAAGTCGATCCACTCGGGGTGGCCGAACTCGTTACCCATAAAATTAAGGTAGGCATCGCCACCCGTAGAGATCGTGAAGAGGCGTATCATCTTATGCAGGGCCATACCACGATCCATCTCGATGCTCTCGAAAGAGCGATCCATACCCTCGTACATCAGCTTATCGAGCAGGCGGAAGGCGATGGTCTTATCGCCCACCAGCGCCTGATCGTGCGACTCGGCATAGGCTACGGTGCGTACCGACGGGAGGCGGTTGGTCATAATACTCCACATCTCCCAGATGTTCCAATCCTCATCGGGCGTATCCTTCAGCATACGAATCCAGAAATCGGGGATAGCCATACCCAAGCGGTAGTCGAAGCCGATACCGCCATCGTCTATCGCGCAACACATTCCGGGCATACCGCTCACATCCTCGGCGATGGTTACTGCCTGCGGACGGAAATCGTGGATGAGTCGGTTGGCCAGCGTAAGATAGGTTATGGCATCAAGATCAACACCCTCATCGAAGAATTTTTCACGCGAATCGAAGTCGGTGTAACCACGATGGTAGTAGAGCATCGACGTGACGCCATCGAAGCGGTAGCCGTCGAAGTGGAACTCGTCGAGCCAATACTTTACGTTCGAGAGGAGAAAATGCTCCACCCCACCCTTACCGTAGTCGAAGACCATCGAATCCCAATACTTCTGGTAGCCAGCATTGCCTGGCTTTGAGTAGTGGTGATCGGAACCATCCAAATCACGCAAGCCCTCGTTCCAATTCTTAACATAGTGAGCGTGAACCAGATCCATAATAACGGCAATACCCATCCCGTGCGCAGTATCAATCAGTCGCTTAAGCTCCTCGGGCGTACCGAAACGCGACGATGGGGCAAAGAAATTCGAGACGTGATAGCCGAACGAGCCGTAATAGGGATGCTCGGCTATGGCCATCAGCTGCACGGCATTGTAGCCAGCCTTCTTGATGCGGGGCAGGATCAGGTCGGTGAATTCGTCATAGGTACCAACCTTAGCCTCCTCCTGCGCCATACCGACGTGGGCCTCGTAAATCAGAAGGTCCTTCGCGGGGGCGCCCACGAAATCGTCGTGCTGCCAGCGGTAAGGCTCCGCGGGATTCCAGAATTGGGCTGTATAGTTTTTCGACTCCTCGTCCTGCACCACGCGCGTAGCGTAGGCGGGGATGCGGTCGTGCCAGCCATTGGCGCCGTGAACGTGCAACTTATATAGCGAGCCGTGAGTCAGCAGATGTCCATACATAGCCTCTGGCAGGAAAATCGACCATACGCCATCCGAGCCCTTGTCCATACGCAACTGCGTGCGTTGCCACGAGTTGAAATCGCCAAAGACAAAGACATCGTATGCCTCGGGCAGCCACTCGCGAAGCCACCATCCCTGAAGCGCGTCGTCCCACTGCCAGCCGTAATGGCGATAACCATTGGCATAATCAACAATCGAGCCTGCTTGATGCTCGATAGCCTCGATGCGGCGGCGGTATCGGTTATGACGATCGGCTACCTGATCAGCCACGGGGTGGAGCCACTCGTCGCGCTCAACCATCGGTAAAAGTGTTTTCACATTTTCCATAGCAACAATTTGATAGATACTTATACAAATATATGCAATTTTTTCCGTATATTTGCCCAAATAAAGCGTTTTTGCACATATAACGTTCAACAATTAATAACTTAAAACTATCAATTTATGTTCAAAGGACACCCTAAAGGTTTGTTTGCCCTCGCGTTGGCAAATACAGGTGAGCGCTTTGGTTACTACACGATGGTAGCTGTGTTCGCCCTGTTCCTTCGTGCCAACTTCGGCCTCGACGCCGGTGTGGCAGGCTCAATCTACTCTACTTTCCTCGGATTGGTTTACTTTATGCCCCTGATCGGCGGTATTCTGGCCGACAAGTTCGGATTCGGCCGTATGGTAACCATCGGTATCACGATTATGTTCGCAGGTTATCTGCTGTTGTCGGTACCCCTGGGTGGCGATACGCTCGCAATGGTAGCTATGCTCGGCTCGCTGCTGCTGATCAGCGTTGGTACGGGTCTTTTCAAGGGTAACTTGCAGGTTATGGTGGGTAATCTCTACGACGATCCCAAGTACGCCGACAAGCGCGACTCTGCATTCTCGCTCTTCTATATGGCTATCAACATTGGTGCCTTGTTTGCACCTACCGCAGCCGTTGAGATCAAGGAGTGGGCTGAGACCGCTCTGGGTTACACATCGAACGACGCTTACCACTTCTCATTCGCTGTGGCTTGCGCTTCGCTGATCGTGTCAATGGCTATCTACTACATCTTCCGTCCTACGTTCCGTCACGTCGAGGGTGGCGCACGCAAGGCTGGTGCTGTTTCGACCGAGGAGGAGCTCTCTCCCGCTGAGACCAAGGCTCGCGTAGTTGCTCTGTGTTTGGTATTTGCCGTTGTGATCTTCTTCTGGATGGCATTCCACCAGAATGGTCTGGCACTGACCTACTTCGCAGACGAGTTCACCGCTAAGACCTCGGAGGGTGTTCAGAGTAT
>JAFOEH010000183.1 GCA_017380275.1 Alistipes sp. | reverse complement strand
ATCGTAGCGTCGCGGAACTTCTTCCACCAGTCCAAAGCACCGCGCTGTGCGGTGGTTGAGCAGTTTGCATACATCCAATCCATACCGTTCTCGGCGATGAGCGGCATCAAGCTCTGCGAGAGCTCCTCGACGGTCTCGTTGAATGCCTCCGATGGGGTGTGTCCATTCTTGCGCAGCACCTCGTACTGAGCAGCGAAGATACCCTGAATAGCACCCATCAGCGTACCGCGCTCACCCGTCAGGTCAGAGTAAACCTCACGCTTGAACGTAGTCTCGAACAGATAGCCCGAACCCACACCGATACCGAGTGCGATAACGCGATCCCACGCGCGGCCCGTAGCATCCTGGAAGATAGCGTAGCTTGAGTTCAAGCCACGGCCCTGCAGGAACATACGACGCAGCGACGTACCCGAACCCTTGGGTGCAACCAGAATTACGTCCACATCGGCGGGAGGCACGATACCCGTGCGCTCCTTGTAGGTGATACCGAAGCCGTGTGAGAAGTAGAGAGCCTTACCTGCAGTGAGGTGCTTCTTCACGGTGGGCCATACTGAAATCTGACCTGCATCCGAGAGCAGATACTCGATGATGGTAGCCTTCTGGCAAGCCTCCTCGATGTCGAACAGGTTCTCGCCCGGCACCCAGCCGTCAGCCACAGCCTTATCCCAGCTCTTTGAGTCCTTACGCTGGCCTACGATTACGTTGAAACCGTTGTCGCGCAGATTGAGCGACTGACCGGGGCCCTGCACACCGTAGCCGATAACGGCGATAGTCTCATCCTTCAATGTCTCCAAAGCCTTTGCCAAGGGATACTCCTCACGTGTTACGACGTTCTCCTCAACGCCACCAAAAATCATCTTTGCCATAGTTTTAATTTTTTTATTGTTTACAAATTATTTTCTATTTTGCGGGCAACCGTTTCAGCTGCCTCTTATCTCTCTTCAGCCATAATCTTTTGTCGGCGCTGCTCGACATACTCCATATACTCGGTCATCAGCTCACGACGCGACTTTATGATCGCCACCGGTCCCGAGCATACGAATTGATACAGGCCATAGGGCTTGAGCATATTGTAAAGCTCGTCAATCTCCTCCTTGTGGCCCGTCTTTTCGAGGACGATGTAGTCGTCGTGAATATCCAAAATGCGGACATTGTGGCGACGCACCAGATCCTCCACGTTACGGCTGCGCTGCACCTTATAGAGAGCCAGCTGTTGCAGAACCACCTCCGATGGGGTGTAGCAAAACACCTTCAGCACGTCAATCTTCTTCTCGATCTGCTTCACCAGATTTGCCACCTTCTCCTCGTCGTTGCGCACCATAATAGTGTACTTATGCACACCCTGAATGGCCGACTCCGATGCTGTCAGCGACTCGATATTTACATTACGGTGGGTAAAGACCGTTGTGATTTGGCTCAAAAGTCCCACCTTGTTTTCCGAAAATACGGTTATGATAAACTCTTTCTCCATCTTCTTTAGGCTTTTGGCTTACTCCAATCTAATCTTCTCTACGGGCTGACCTGCGGGTACCATCGGGAATACATTCTCCTCCTTCTGTACCCTCACCTCCAGCAGGAACGCACCCTCAGTCTTGCGCATCTCCTCGATCGCATCATCCAGATCCTCGTGACGCTCGACGCAGCGGTAGGGTATGCGGTTGGCCTTTGCTAAAAGTTCGAAGTCGGGATTTACCAGCTCGGTGAACGAGTAGCGACGGTTGTAGAACAGCTCCTGCCACTGACGCACCATACCGAGATAGCCGTTGTTCATAAGGATTATCTTCACGCCAACCTCCGACTGATATATCGTACCTAACTCCTGTGAGGTCATCTGCAAACCTCCGTCGCCTACGAAAAGACAAACATCTCTTTGCGGAGCTCCAATCTTTGCACCGATTGCGGCCGGCAGGCCGAATCCCATCGTACCCAATCCTCCCGATGTGATGATGCTGCGCGAACGCTTGAAGCGGAAGTAACGCGAGGCGAACATCTGCTGCTGACCTACGTCCGTTACCAGAATCGCATCGTCAAACTGCTGCGCTACGGCATCCACCACTTCGCCCATACGCAAGTGCGCTCCACGACGCTCAATGGCGGGCTCAATCACATCCTCGCGCTCGATGTTGGCGCATACGCGGAACTCGTCAATCCACGCCGAGTGGTCGTTCTTTGCTATCTTCTCGGTCAGCAGTGGCAACGTCTGCTTCACATCGCCCACCACAGCCACATCGGCATATACTAACTTATTCACCTCGGCAGGGTCAATCTCCAAATGAATTATCTTTGCGTTGATGCCGAACTTCGTGGGGTCACCCGTCACGCGGTCATCAAAGCGCATTCCTATGGCGATGAGCAGGTCGCAGTCACGGTTCTTGATATTGGGGGCGTAGTTGCCGTGCATACCGAGCATTCCTACATACAGAGGATGGTCGCTCGGCAGGGCCGACAATCCAAGCAATGTCGAGGCTGCGGGTATTCCGCTCTTCTCGAGGAACTCTCTCATCTCCTGCTCTGCACCTCCGAGAATCACGCCCTGTCCGATGAGAGCCATCGGTTTGCGCGAGAGGTTCACGAGGCGAGCAGCCTCCAGAATCTGGTCGTTGTCAATATCGTTGTAGGGCTGGTAGCTTCGGATAAACTTCATCGGCTTGTACTCGAAATCCACCAATCCGTTCTGCGCATCCTTCGTGATATCTACCACTACGGGACCTGGACGGCCCGACGAGGCGATGTAGAATGCGCGTGCAATAGCCTCGGGAATATCCTCAGCGCGCTTGACCTGACAGTTCCACTTCGTCACCGAGTTGGTAATCTCGATGAAGTTGATCTCCTGAAAGGCGTCTGTTCCGAGTGTCGATGATGCCACCTGACCGCTTATGAGCACGATTGGTGTCGAGTCGAGCATCGCATCGGCCAGTCCCGTCACGGTGTTGGTCGCACCCGGACCCGATGTTACGATGCAGACACCTGTTTTTCCCGTAGCGCGGGCGTATCCCTGCGCGGCGTGAATGGCACACTGCTCGTGGCGCACCAGAATGTGGTTGAGCCGGTCGCGGTAGTCGTACAGCGCATCATAGACGGGAATAATAGCTCCGCCCGGATAACCAAATATAGTCTCAATACCCTCCGAGAGGAATGAGCGGATAACCGCCTCCGAGCCACTGATGCGGGGCAAATCCTTTTGTTGAGGTGTAGGGGTATTATCTGAAAAACCTGAAAAAGCCATAAAGTTTAGGTCGTATCTTCGTTAGTTTACAATTCTCTTAATCGCCACGATTACTCCTCGGGGACGATTCTCACGGCACCTTGATCGGCCGATGACACCAGTAGCGAATATGCCCTGAGCGACTGCGGCACCACGCGATCGCGGCCTACGGGCTTGTGTACGCTCCACTGTGCCATACGTTCCGCGAGCTGCTCATCCGTGATGCGAAGATTTATCGAGCGAGCCGCGATGTCGATGTCGATCCAGTCGCCGTTGCGGATGATGCCAATTTCGCCACCCGAAGCGGCCTCAGGCGAGACGTGTCCAATCGACAGACCCGATGTTCCGCCCGAGAAGCGGCCGTCGGTAATCAGTGCACACGCCTTATCCAAGTGCTTCGACTTGAGGTACGAAGTGGGGTAGAGCATCTCCTGCATACCCGGGCCACCCTTCGGCCCCTCGTAGCGAATCACCACCACATCGCCGGCCACCACCTCGCCACCGAGGATCCCGTTCATCGCCTGCTCCTGTGACTCAAATACCTTCGCCTTGCCGCTGAACTGCATCAGCTCCTCCGCAACGCCGGCTGTCTTTACTATGCAACCCTTGCGGGCGATGTTTCCCGTCAGCACGGCCAGACCTCCGTCGCGGAAGTAGGCGTTATCCATATCGCGAATGCAACCTGCAGCGTGGTCGCTATCCATCTCCTTATAATATGTCGCCTGCGAAGCCATCTCGCGGCTGTATCGGTTGGCGGGTGCGCTGAGATATATCGTGCGAGCCTCTTGAGAGAAGTTCTCCGAGCCGTAGTAGTATTTGTCAAGTGCCTCGGCAAGTGAAGCAAAGTCCACACGCTTTGCCGTAGTGTCGATAAGTCCATTCTTCGCCAATTCGCCCAGAATTCCCATAATACCGCCTGCGCGGTTCACATCCTGAACGTGGTAGTGTCCGTTGGGCGCAACCTTGCACAGCACGGGAATCTTGCGCGATAGGCGATCGATGTCGGCCATCGTGAAATCCACTCCCGCCTCGTGTGCTACCGCCAGCAGGTGCAGCACCGTATTTGTCGAGCCGCCCATTGCAATATCGAGTGACATAGCATTCTCAAATGCCGCCTTCGTAGCGATCGAGCGCGGCAGCACCGACTCATCGCCCTCGAAGTAGTATCGCTTTGCATTCTCAACGATCAGCTTCGCAGCCTTTGCGAAGAGCGCTTTTCGATTCTCGTGCGTAGCCACGATTGTACCGTTGCCGGGCAGCGCCAAGCCGATAGCCTCATTCAGACAGTTCATCGAGTTGGCTGTAAACATTCCCGAGCACGATCCGCATCCCGGACAAGCCGAAGCCTCAATCTCGTCAGCCTCCTCGTCCGTGCACTTCTCATCAGCGCTCAGCACCATCGCATCAATCAGATCGGCTCCACGTCCGCGGAACAATCCAGCCTCCATCGGGCCTCCCGATACGAATACGGTGGGGATATTGAGTCGCATCGACGCCATCAGCATTCCGGGTGTAATCTTGTCGCAGTTGCTGATGCATACCAGCGCATCAACCTTGTGTGCGTTGGCCATATACTCCACCGAGTCGGCGATAATATCGCGCGAGGGCAGCGAGTACAACATTCCGTCGTGACCCATTGCGATTCCGTCGTCGATTGCTATGGTGTTGAACTCGGCGGCAAAGCAACCCTCGGCCTCGATTAACTCCTTGACATATTGTCCTATCTGGTGCAGATGAACGTGTCCGGGAACCATCTGCGTGAATGAGTTGGCGATTCCGATCACGGGTTGTCCCATCTGCTCTTTTTTCATTCCGTTGGCTCTCCACAAGCTTCTGGCTCCTGCCATACGGCGACCGACGGTCGTGATGGCACTTCGTAACTGATGTTTCATTCTACTTGGGTTTAGTAGTTAAAAAAGCCTCTCTCCAATAGGAGAAAGGCTTGTATATTAATGGTATAAGTATATATATACAACCTTTCTCCCGTTATCTGCGCAAGACCACGAGGATTAGGTTAATGATAATATACAAACCAGCGTACATAAAGTTCTTTTCGTTTATGTTGCAAAAATAATAGTAAAAATTATTAAAAACAAGAAAATCTCACACTTTTCTGCATATAAATCGCTTTACAATTCCGCATTTGTCGATTAAATGGCTGGTTTTCACTGCTATTGTAATGAATATTACTGCATAAATATGAGTAACAAAGTGTAACTTCATACGCGAAAACACTCTCCAAAAACCTTAATTCCCTTTCGTAATTGTCTGTGGCTGTCGCTTTTGAACCGAATCCGAGCGATGCTGCCGTTGCTGCCGCCCGCCGTCGCGTTTTCCGACAAACGATAGCCTCTGCCCATTGCCAATGGCCGAGGATGTTATTTTCCCCGAGCGCACCAACTCCGCAATCATCAAATCGGTCTTGTTGCGATCCAGCGCAAATGCCACCTCAATCTCAACCGGATAGACCGTTTCATACCGCCTAACAAACTCCGTAATGCTGGCCAGCGACGGCCCTACGCGACGAGGCTTTATGCGCCCTTGCGAGAGACGTGCGATGATGGTGTGGAATGTCGATAGATTCTGGTAGCCACCGAGCGTGATTTTTGTATTCTCGTCACGAATCATATATGACGGAAATCCCGTAATCCCGTTACGTCGGCACCGCATCCGCGACTGTACAAAATCCCTCTGTGCCCCGCCTGCGGTGTATTCGTCGATGAACTCCGCCGCATCGAATCCACACTCGGTGGCAAGCTCTATGAGCACATCCATCTGCGATGTGCGCCTCTGTTCGGTGAATGTGGCCTCGCGTATGCGCCGCAAAAAGTGCTTTGCCCTTTCTGAATCAATGCGCCGTGCCGCCTCGTAAGCTATGTTCTGCGGAAACGAGGAGGGGTAGCGCTCACTGAATAGAGCCATCCGATCCACCCTGACCGGCATCCCGTGTCGCTCGGATGCCGAGAGCCAATTCTCGGCCATAATTTGGTTGGCGCGTTCGATTACCTCGCTCTTTGGCCCTTGCAGATCGTAGAGTGTCGATATCTCCTCCACCAGCCCTCCCATAATGAACTCTATGCCGACGTTGTTGCCGTATAGGAAGTCTATGGCCCTCATTACCGGCTCATTGCCCCAGCACCATACGCAGACGGGATCGGTGAATTGATAGATTGTAATTTTATCCATATCGCGATATATTTAATATTTATGTAACGCAGAGCAAAAAACAAGCCGACATCATATCAGCACGAAAAAAGGGTACGGGTATTGTGAAAAGTTCAAAAAAATTGTAATTTTATCCCCGATAAAACCACTATGTTATGATTTACAACGAAAGAGATATCCGCCCCGATGTGGTTAAGTCGTTGGCGGAGGCTGTTATGGCCGCCGCCCGCACCGCTCCGAAGGCCAAGGGCCGCGATCTTGTGGAGATCGTGATGCTCACCGATGATGACATCGTTCGTCTGAGCGATGCAATGCGCCAGATCAGCGCCGAATCGGGCCTTAAGTTCCTTCTGCGCGATGCCGACAATATCCTTCAGGCACAGGCGCTGATTCTCATCGGTACGCGCGAACCCTCGCAGGCGTGCGCACTTAACTGTGGCTACTGCGGCTTTGCAACGTGTGAGGCCAAACCCGCAAATGTCCCCTGTGTTATGAATGGTGTCGATGTAGGCATTGCTATCGGCTCGGCCTGCTCGAAGATTGCCGATGTGCGCCTCGATTCGCGTGTCCTGTTCTCGGCTGGTTGGGCAGCACGTCGCTGTGGCATTATGCCCGACGTAGATCTTATCTTCGCCATCCCGATGAGTGTCTCATCCAAGAGCCCCTTCTTCGATCGTAAATCACCCGAAAAGAGATAATTAACTTTAGATATGGAAACCAAGAAATCAGTAGTGTCGTCATTCGATGTCGATCACCTTACCCTCAAGGAGGGCCTCTATTTGCGTTCAGTTTATACTATCAACGACGAGTTTGCCGTTCATTCGTGGGATATGCGCTTCCGCGCCCCGATGGACCACTCACCGCTCGGCTCGGGCGAGGTGCACACCATCGAGCACCTTATGGCCTACCACTTGCGCCTTGATCCCGTCATCGGCAAGAGCATCGTATCGTTCTGCCCGATGGGTTGCAAGACAGGCTTCTACCTCTCTACGATGAATAACGTCAAGGCCGAGGATATCCGCCACGCGCTGGCCGAGGTCTATAAGAACGTCTTTCCTCTTAAGTCGAAGGAGGATATCGTAGGTCTTACCGAGGTGCAGTGTGGTAATCCGGGCCTCTACTCAATCGCTTCGACCAATTCGTCTATGGCGCAGTATATGCGCGCGCTCTACACTCCCGAGGAGGCTGCTGAGGCCGGTATCGCATTAATCTATAACGCATAGCCTATGAAATATCTTATTGTAGCCCCCACTGAGCGCGAATATAGCAACATCACGCTCTCTCTCGAGGGCCGCACCCTGCAAAACAGCTACTCAGTTGTTCGTACGGGCGTAGGCAAGGCCCTTGCCGCGGCCAATACGGCGCTGGCCATCAACCGTGCCGACGGCGAAGTAGATCGCGTTGCTATCGTGGGCTATGCCGCCTCGACCATTGGCCGCGAGCGTGGCGATGTTGTCGCCCCGCGCGTTGCCCGCTACCACGACTGCCGTATCCCGGGCGATTTCGTTCCCGAACTCACCGAGCCTTACCCCCTGCTGGGCCACGACGATGCTGTGGTGTGGACGGGCGATTCGTTTGTCGATGGCGAGATTATCGCGCAGATCAAGGAGCGCTATGGCGTAAAGTCGGCGCTGTTCGATATGGAATCTACGGCCGTTTGTCAGGCTGCCGAGCTCTTCGATCTGCCCGTAGTGGTGGTAAAGATGGTGTCGGATGTCCCCGAGCAGGGCGATACTGAGCACTCTTACGACGAGTTTGTCGATTCGCACTCCGACTTCGGTTGTTTTATTGATTATCTCGAACAACTTAAATAGTTTATGTATAGCGAAGTAGCATACGGTCTT